>NZ_NCFJ01000232.1:0-3899 GCF_002281105.1 Polynucleobacter sp. 35-46-11 | reverse complement strand
GCAAATGCCTGTTCTGCGACATTAAACCACTGCGCTTCCATGTTTCTGAAGACGCGATAGTCTTCAAAGATCTTTTTGAACTGAGGGTTCTTGGCAGATTCCTCAGCGTAGGTTTCTTGGCTAGCCTTGAAGCAGGCATCCATAACTGAGGCATTGAACTTGCGCAATACTGCGCCACCTTGAACCAGTCGTTGTAACGCCGGTGGATTCAAGGCATCGTACTTGGCACACATATCAGTGTGAGCCTCAAAACAGGCTGCTTGCCATGCTGCTTGGTATGCTGGCGGCAATGAATCCCATTGCTTCTTATTTACCAAGAATGAGAGGCCCGCTGCGCCCTCCCAAAATGCGGGGTAGTAATAGTTTTTAGCAACCTTGGCTAGGCCTAACTTCTCATCATCATAAGGACCAACAAATTCTGCAGCATCAATCGTGCCTTTTTCTAGAGCTGAATAAATTTCGCCAGCAGGTAACTGTTGTGGCACTACACCCAACTTCGCAAGCACTTGACCCGCAAATCCAGCGATACGGAACTTAAGCCCCTTGAGATCTTCTGGCGATTTAATTTCTTTGCGAAACCAGCCACCCATCTGAGTGCCAGTTTGCCCACCCATGAAGTTCACTACGTTGTAACTAGCATAGAGTTCGCGCATCAACTTCATACCATTGCCATGCAACATCCAAGCGGATTGCTGACGCGCTGTCATACCAAAGGGCGCCGCAGTATCAAAAATAAAAGCGCTGTTCTTACCTAAGTAGTAATAGCTGGCAGTGTGCCCACACTCTACCGTACCATTTTGAACGGCATCCAATACTTGCAAAGCAGGAACCACCTCGCCCGCAGCAAATACTTTGACGTTGAACTTGCCATCAGTTGCTTTGCGCAAGGCGCTAGCAAATACTTCCGGTGTGCCAATTAAAGTATCCAATGATTTAGGAAAGCTCGAGACCAAACGCCAATTCAAGGTTGGCAAACTCTGCGCTATAGACGGAGTAGCTAATGCTGCTGCACCCGCACCAATAGTTGCCTTCTTTAAAAAGGAACGTCTTTGCATCTTCTTCTCCTCCAAAATATTTTTGCTTTGTGTTGTTGACTCTATTTTTTGTTGTCTGGTGTTTTCAGATTGCGATTACTTTATTTACCGCCAATCGTCATTGATCCAATTAAGATGGAGCCGGTTTCTTTTGTTCCACGAATGAGTGAATCGCTACCAATCATCTGAATATCCATCAGCATATCGCGCAAGTTACTCGCGATCGTAATTCCCTCAACCGGGTACTGGATCTCACCGTTCTCTACCCAATAACCAAAAGCACCGCGAGAGTAATCGCCAGTGACGTAGTTCACGCCTTGGCCCATGAGCTCAGTAACTAGGAGGCCCGTACCCATTGCTTCCAAGAGTGCGGGTAATCCACCCTGAGGAGTCTTGCGACTTTGTATTGTCAGGTGATGAGAGCCACCAGCATTACCAGTAGTTTTCATGCCGAGTTTTCTGGCAGAGTAAGTGGATAAGAAATAGCCTTGCAAGACACCCTTGTCGACCACTGTTCTTGCCGTTGTCTTTACACCCTCTTCATCAAACGGTGCACTACCAGTCATCGACTTTAGGTGAGGATTCTCAAAGAGACTAACGTGTTTTGGTAATACTTGCTTACCCAGGCTATCCAATAGAAAACTTGAGCGACGATATAGAGCACCACCAGAAACAGCCTGCACTAAACCACCTAAGAGTCCAGCCGCTAAAGGTGCCTCGAAAATCACAGGGCAACGGCGAGTGGTTAGTGATCTTGCCTTAAGACGTGAAAGTGCGCGCTCTGCTGCGTACTTACCAATCGAAGCTGGATCGGCCAACTCTTGTGGGATGCGCGAACTGGAATACCAGTCATCTCTTTGCATCAGCGACTTCTTGCCACCCTCATTTGCAATTGGTGCACATGAAATGTAGTGACGAGAGAATGGGTAACCCCCCATAAACCCATGACTAGTCCCCATCATGAAATGTGCATGATGGGCAGATACCGATGCCCCATCGCTATTTTGAATTTGCTTACTCACCGCAAAGGCAGCCCCTTCGGCGGTGCGTGCAATATCGATTGCAGTTGCCGAATCCAAATCCCATGGATGAAACAAGTCGAGATCCAGTGGATGTTTTTCGAGAAGTTCTTTTTCAGCAGGGCCGGCACATAAATCTTCCGCCGTATGTTGAGCGATATGGTACGCAGCCTCAACCGTAGCTTTTAAAGAGTCCTTGGAGAAATCACTGGTACTGGCATTGCCGCGGCGATGCCCCAAGAAGACCGTTACTCCAACCTGCTTATCCAAGCTTTGCTCTATGGTCTCAACCTCACCCTTACGGACGGTAACTGAAAGACCCTGACCTTCAGAAACCTCTGCCACCGCATCTGAGGCACCCCGCCTTTTGGCATCCGTGAGCATGAAATCAATGATTTCTTGAAACTGGTTTGATGAGTATGTAAACATGTCTTAATAATAGCTAGAATAGAAACATGAAGCATACCGAAGCCTGGAAACGATCCTCCCCTGACGAAATCAAAATCGGCCTAATCTCGATCTCTGACAGAGCGAGTAAAGGCATTTATACAGATGAAGGGGTTCCCGCCCTCCGAGGCTGGCTAGAAAGCGCCCTCAGCACACCCTATGTCTTTCATGAGCGCCTGATTGCCGATGAGCGAGAAGTCATCACTGAAACCATCGTGGAGCTTACCGATGATCTTGGCTGTGATTTAGTCCTCACCACAGGCGGTACAGGCCCCTCTCGGAGAGATGTCACCCCTGAGGCCACCATGGATGCTGGGACCCGGGAAATGCCCGGATTTGGCGAGCAAATGCGCCAAATTAGCCTACGTTTTGTACCTACGGCGATTTTGTCCCGACAAACCGCTGTTTTGCGAGAGATCGAGGGGCATACTGCCCTCGTCATTAACCTTCCAGGTCAGCCAAAATCCATTAAAGAGACGCTCGAAGGCCTGAAAGATGCTGAAGGTAAACCCATTGTGCAGGGTATTTTTGCCTCAGTACCTTACTGTATTGAACTGTTTGGCGGCCCCATTATCCAAACCCATGAATCCGTTATTAAAGTCTATCGACCCAAAAGTGCCGTCAAGAAGTAATGCATTCTCCTGAGTTGATAAAAAAAGGTCTAGTAATAGACCTTTTTTACATTGCCCATACTAGGAAGCAGAATTACTCCGGTAAAGGCACAATAAATTTTTCTCGGTAGTACTTGAGCTCTTCAATAGACTCTTCGATATCCGCCAAGGCCGTGTGAGCTTGCTTCTTCGTGAAACCCTTTACCAACTCAGGATGCCAGCGCTTACAAAGCTCCTTAAGGGTAGATACATCAATATTTCGATAATGAAAGAATGCCTCTAGTTTTGGCATGTACTTGGCCATAAAGCGTCGATCTTGGCCAATCGTATTGCCACACATTGGAGCAATTCCAGGCTTGAGGTATTTCTTTAGAAAAGCGATACATTCTGCTTCAGCAGTCGCTTCATCCATAGTCGAAGCCTTGACCTTATCAATCAGTCCAGAACGTCCGTGGGTACCCTTATTCCATGCATCCATTGCATCCAATAGGGCATCCTCCTGATGAATTACCCAAACAGGGGCGGTAGCAATGGTATTGAGATGCGCATCGGTGACGATCACGGCAATCTCCAAAATACGCTCTTTTTCAGGGTCTAGGCCCGACATCTCCATATCCACCCAAATCAGGTGTTCACTGGCTGGCGCCGTCTTAACTGCTGGGATAACTATTTTTTCACTCATATCTATAATCATCTCATGACATTCACAATTGTTTTTCTAATCGCCTTCATCGCCAGCTTTGGTCTACGCCACTGGTTATCTCAACGCCAAATTCGTCACGTCGCCC
>NZ_NCFJ01000231.1:0-3933 GCF_002281105.1 Polynucleobacter sp. 35-46-11 | reverse complement strand
TGGAGTGAAGTAGTAAGTTTGATTTTTTAACTACATTTTGCAGTTACGGGATGGCTTTGCCTATCGCTGGAAAAAGTTCTTGCATTTAGTACGTTGTCCAGACGTATCGCCTGAGGTAAACCATGGATCTCTTCCAATTGCTCTAGGGTTCGCACTACTCTAGCTGCTGGCAGGCTAATATCGATTTCAATAGCCAAGATCTCGCGATTGGATTCATGACCAGAGGGAATCCCGCGGGACAATGACATTTAGAATCCTAAAAGGTATTCCGTAATGCAAGGTATCGTACATAAAGTCCAAAGCCCACATCGTATTGGACTGGGTTGGCGCAATGAGCGGAACTCTCGGCATCTTGGGGATGCGCTTCTTAGTTCTTCTGGGCAAGTTCAAGCCCATCTCCTTGTAAATTCTCCATACCCGCTTGTGATTCCACTCGTAGCTAACGACCCAAAACAGACATTTCAGAGCATCGGATACCAAATAAGTGCCTGTAGAAAACGTATCTCCATAGGTTGCTTTATTGAATGGATTGTATTGAATGCTAACGACCTACAGAGGCTAATCCATCTGAAAATTCATATGGTCACCGCTAGTTGAGCTACCGCCCTTAAGGGCAAAATATCATCATGCATAACCATCAATATTGCCTATACTACTTCCGACATAGGAAATAAATTCACTCAACGGGAGGGGTCGGCTAAATAAGTACCCCTGAAAAGCATTGCATTGCATTTCTATTAAAAAGTTGCACTGCTCTTGAGCCTCTATACCCTCAGCAATTACACTCATTCCCAAGCTTTGTGCTAGCCCAATAATTGTGCAACTAATGGCACAGGAACTTGGATCCTGGGGAAGTTCATTTACAAAAGATTTATCAATCTTTAATTGCTTAACAGGGAGGTTCTTTAAATAGGAGAGGGAGGAATATCCAGTACCGAAATCATCCAAACTAAACGTAATGCCATGTGAGGTTAATTCAAGCATTTTTGCAATCGTATCGTCTATATTGACATGCATCAGACTTTCAGTCAGCTCAAGTTTTAACTTATTTGGATTGGCGCTTGTTCGCCCAATAGCTTCTAAAACCTTCTCAATGAAATCACTTTGATGAAACTCATGTGCACTTATATTCACTGAAAGAGTGAGATTGCATAATTTAGGGTGTGTAGCCCAAGCGGCTAATTGTTCGCATGCCTTATTTAATACCCAACTTCCAATTGGAAGAATTAGACCAGTATCCTCTGCCAAGCCAATAAATTTATCCGGAGAAATCACGCCGCGGTCAGGATGAGCCAACCTTAGCAAAGCCTCCGCCCCAATCACATTACCTTCAACATCTACTTGAGATTGGTAATACAGCTGGAACTGATTCAAATCTAATGCAGTTCGAAGATCAGACTCCAACGCAGCTCTAGCATTAAGTGTCGACTGCATTTCCGTATCAAAAAATTGCATAGTATTTCGACCTGCAGATTTAGCTTGATACATTGCCAAATCAGCTTGCTTAAGAATATTTTCAAGGGTATCGTTTCGATGACCCGAAAATATTGTTATTCCAATGCTAGACGAGCTCCGGCATGGATATATCCCAATTTGATAGGGCTGTGATAAGCATTTCAGAATTTTTCTACCCACGGATTCAGCCCATTCGGCAGCATCAGATTGATTTCTGCCGAGCCCCTCGAGAAGCACTACAAACTCATCACCCCCAAGGCGTGCAACTGTGTCATTTCCACGCACAGAAGAAGATAGCCGCAAACCAACCTGCTTGAGAAGTTCATCACCAACATCGTGACCAAGCGTGTCATTAAGATTTTTAAAATTATCTAGGTCGAGGAATAAGACCGCTCCGAACTGCTGGGTACGTGTAGTTGATGCTATCCCCCGCTCCAAACGATCGAGCAAAAGCCGTCGATTTGGTAAATTTGTTAAGGAGTCATAAAAGGCCAAATGATGAATCTTTTCCTCAGACAGCTTTCGTTCAGACATATCGGTAAATGTTGATACATGATGAGTAACTTCATCGGCCTCATTTTTTACTGCAGTAATCTGGATCCAAATAGGATACAAGCTCCCATCCTTATGACGATTCCAAATTTCCCCTTGCCAAGATCCGACCCGCCTAAGGCCAAGATTTATTTCACTGGTTAGAGCGTCATCATCACGTTTAGACTCAAGCAATTCTGCGGGGTGCCTTCCAGCAGCCTCTTCCTGTGTATACCCGGTAATAGAAGTAAACGCTTTGTTTACTCGCAAAATTATTCGATTCGGATCGCTAACAATAACCGCCTCTTGCGACTCAAATGCAACGGCAGCAATATGAAGCTCTTCTTCCAAATCTGCAAGTAGAGCGATTTGATGCAGTTCATTTTTCAAGTCTGGCTCAATACAGTCGTTTTGTAGCAAGTCCATTGTTTTATCAACGCTTTGTTGACAAATACCAGTGGATGCTTATGCATCAACTTGATGCCTTTTTACTGGAAAATAAAGTTCTATTTTTCACGTCTCTAGGCTACGACTATTTTGGCGCACCATGGAAGACGGGTTTTGAAAACCCCTTATTTTTATTTAATCGCCCAATTTTAAAAAACTTTTTTTCCCGATTTCACGTGGGTAATGGAGGGCTATCCCTGCGAAACATTCCGCGCACACTAGATCTTCTTTTACGAAAACAAAATCATGAATCTCTCAACTATTTTCTAGAAGATGCTTTCTTTGGATACTGGGGACAGAGGGACCATTCTTTTAAATCGTGCCCCATTGAATTGGCTAGCAATTTTGCATTTGAAAGTGATCCAGAATACTGGCTTCTTAAATCCAGGCAATTACCAATGGGAATGCATGCCTATGATGTATGGAGCCCCGACTTCTATAAGCCATTAATCAAAAGCCACCATGATCTAATTGACGCTACTTTTCCAAAAGCGCCATCGACCATTCGTAATCAATAAACCCCTCGTGGAATGCTAGCATTCTGCTTGGGCAAACTCTCCATAAGTCTTCTGCAGGCCAATCTCTAAGCAAACCGAGGCCTTCCAACCCAACTTATTCAGACGACTAGAGTCCATCCACTTACGTGGTGCACCATCAGGCTTGCTTGCATCAAAACTAATCCTTCCCTGATAGCCAACAGCACGGCCAACTGTATCCGCCAATTCGGCAATTGTCACATCACTGCCATAACCAACATTAATATGACTCTCCATTGGAGATGTGTGCTCATCATAGATTCCTTTATCCAACTCCATCACAAATACTGATGCAGCAGCCATATCATCTACGTATAAAAATTCACGCTTAGGAGTGCCCGTACCCCAAATCACCACTTCTGGAGCGCCTGTTACTTTAGCCTCATGAAATCTTCTAATCAGTGCTGGAATCACATGGCTATTTTCAGGATGGTAGTTATCTCCAGGGCCATAGAGGTTGGTTGGCATTACCGAACGATAATCCACACCATGGGATTTTCCGTACTGGCGGTTATAGCTCTCGCACATCTTAATACCGGCAATTTTGGCAATCGCATAAGGCTCATTTGTAGGCTCCAACTTGCCCATCAGCAATGCATCTTCACCCATTGGTTGAGGCGCCATCTTAGGGTAGATACAACTTGATCCTAAAAATAAGAGTTTTTTCACCCCACTCAGAAAAGCCTGATGAATGACATTGTTCTGAACCATCAAGTTGTCGTATATAAACTCAGCGGGATAAGTATTATTAGCATGAATACCGCCCACCTTAGCTGCAGCCAAATAGACTTGATCAGGCTTTTCTTGCCCAAAGAATGCTTGTACAGCTGCCTGGTTGGTTAAATCAAGTTCTGCGTGAGTTCTTGTAACAATATTGAGATAACCCTTAGCTTGAAGGGTTCTAACAATTGCAGACCCAACCATCCCACGATGCCCAGCTACGTAGATCTTGTGATTTAAATCA
>NZ_NCFJ01000230.1:0-3948 GCF_002281105.1 Polynucleobacter sp. 35-46-11 | reverse complement strand
CACCACTAACACCGGCCAAGCACTCATCAACGTAGCGACGCACAGGCTCAGCCCAGTGGCGCATATTGGACATATTGATAGCGAACTCTTTGGTTGAGTGAGAAATCTCAACCGCATGCTTAATCAAAACAAACTCGCCAGTCACCTTATTTAGAGTGAACATCACTACGCCATCGCCCAGAGTTAATGCCATCGTGGTTTGCGGTCCGTAGACAACGTAACCCGCCGCAACTTGGTGACGACCTGACAATAAAAAATCCTCTGTCTGCAATGGCGCTGCAGGATCTTGCTTTTTCAGCACCGAGAAAATCGTTCCGATAGAGACGTTGACATCAATATTAGAAGAGCCATCTAGCGGATCAAACAACAATAAGTAGTCGCCAGTACCTTGAACTGGAAGCGGCAACTCCATCTCCTCAGAAGCTAGACCAGCTAGAGATTTGCAACCCTGTACGCCGTCAATCAATAAGTCATTGGCAATAACATCCAACTTTTGCTGAACTTCACCCTGGACGTTACCAGTACCAGCAGAGCCTAACAAGCCAATTAGAGCGCCTTGAGCAACCTCATGACTCAAGGTTGAGCAAGTATCAGCAACGGCCAATAACAACTCTTGTAGGCCCACAGGAATGCCTGCACCCTTAACCTTGGCGGACGATAGATATTGCTTGAAATTGGTATTAAAAGTACTTGAAGCGCTCAAAAGGAGTTTCTCCGTAATGGGGTTTATTTCTGTATGGGCTCTATTTTGCCTTGTTCCAACTGACTTAATTGCCTAAAGCCTTAGAAACCACCTCTTTCACATCTGGAGAGAGGGTTTCGCAAGCATCGACCTTCTTCAGGGCTGCCAGCATATGGTCTTGGTAAGGCTTGGCAAAGTGGCGCCAACGATCTAGACCCCTTGCCAAACGAGCAGCAACCTGCGGGTTAATTGGATCCAGGGCAAGAACAGATTCCGCCCAAAATGCATAACCACTTCCATCGCTTTGATGGAAGCTGGCGGGATTATTCATACAAAATGCATGAATAACGCTGCGCACTCGATTGGGGTTATTCATCTTGAAAGCTTCGTGCTCACGTAAACGCTTAACCACATCCAAGGTAGATTCAGCATTAGCGACTGGGGGTCTGCTGGATTGCAATGCAAACCACTTATCGATTACTAAAGCATCATCAGCAAATCGGGTATAAAAATCTTCCAGACAAGCTGCTGCAGATTTACTTCCATGAATCACCAAACCAGCTAGAGCTGCATATCGGTCAGTCATGTTGTCAGCATTCTGATATTGATTGACTGCCATGGGTGACCAGATTAGTGGATCCGCTTCGAGCAACATGCTGAGCGCAAGATTCTTTAATGCACGCTTACCAGCACTTGCTGCATCAGGGTTAAATGATCCTGGAGTCTGCATCTGCTGGTAGAGGGCAGCCCACTCAATTCTCAACTCGCTGGCAATAGCATGGCGGAAAGCACGACGGGCAGCATAAATCTGCTGAGGATCAACGCTTGCACACTGCTCATACAGATAGGTCTCGGCAGGTAAAGTCAGCGCCAACTCTTTGAATGCAGGATCTAAGTCCGGATCAGTCAAGAGGGTGCGATAAGCCTCAATCAGAGCTTTATCAGGCAAGCGATTGCCTAAGATCATCTGCAAGGCGAGCTTCTGGCCAGCCTCCCAACGATTAAAGGCATCGTCATCACTTGAGAACATCGTCAGTAAATCAGCTTCACTCTGATCAAAATCTAATTGAATCGGCGCTGAGAAATTACGATTGATCGATAACACTGGACGACTTTCTATTTGATCAAAAGTCCAGGTTTGCTGCTCTTGAGTCAGCTCTAGCAAAGTCTCTACCTGATCATCTGCAGGCGTGAGCAAGCGCATCTTCAATGGAATATGAAACGGTTTGCTATCTTTGCGTTCAATATTGGCTGAAGGGCTTTGCGTCAAGGTAATTTGATATTGCTTTTTATCAGCATCGTAGGATTCTTCTACTTTGACTCTAGGGGTGCCTGCTTGGCTGTACCAGTTTTTAAACTGGGAGAGGTCTCGCCCATTAGCATCTGCCATAGCAGCCAAGAAATCATCGCATGTCACCGCTTGACCATCGTGACGCTTAAAGTAAAGATCCATGCCTTTACGGAAACCTTCAAGACCTAGCAAGGTTTGGTACATGCGCACTACTTCAGCGCCCTTCTCATACACAGTCACGGTATAGAAGTTATTAATCTCTTGATATTCATCTGGACGAATGGGGTGCGCCATCGGACCCGCATCCTCTGGGAATTGAAGTTGACGCAATAAACGCACGTCTTCAATACGCTTCACTGCCCTGCCGGACTCACTACCCATTTGATCAGCAGAGAACTCTTGATCGCGGAACACAGTCAAGCCTTCCTTCAAGGAGAGCTGAAACCAATCTCGACAAGTAACTCGATTACCAGTCCAGTTATGGAAGTACTCATGAGCTACTACGCTTTCAATATTGGCAAAGTCGGCATCTGTTGCTGTCTCTGGCTGAGCGAGTACAAATTTGGTATTGAAAACATTGAGACCCTTGTTCTCCATTGCACCCATATTGAAATCGCTTACCGCCACAATCATGAAACGCTCAAGATCGAGTTCTAGGCCATAACGTTTTTCATCCCAATGAATCGAAGCAATTAAAGAATCCATTGCATGACGAGTCTTTTTCAGGTCATGTGGCTCCACCCAAATTTGCAGTAACTTCTGAGCGCCACTACTGGTGGTGATAGTTTCCTCAATGCATTCCAACTTACCAGCAACTAAGGCAAACAAGTAAGACGGTTTTGGAAATGGATCCTCCCAAACAGCGCTATGCCATCCATTCGGTAATTTTTCTGTACTAATGAGATTGCCGTTTGACAGTAATACTGGGCACTCTGCTTCACGCGCACGCAGTGTGACGCGATAGCGCGCCATGACGTCTGGTCTATCCAGAAAATATGTAATCTTTCTGAATCCCTCTGCTTCGCACTGGGTAAAGAAATTGCCATTAGAGACATACAGACCCATCAGCGAGGTATTTTTCTCAGGCACGCAGACACAAATGATTTCAACAATGAAAGCTTGCTTACCTTCATTGGGCAATGCATGAATAGTTAATGTTTCTGGTGTCAGTTCAAATTGACGATGGGCTTCGCCATTAATACGCAAACTCACAAACTCCAGCTCATGGCCCTGCAGTAGCAAAGGCGTGCCAGCCTCATGACCAGCACCTGGCAAGACCTCTAGGCGACTCTTCACAATTGTCCTAGCGGGATCTAGAGCAATATCTAAGTCAACCTGTGAAAAGGTGTAATTGGGAGCTCGGTATTCGAGCCTGCGGAAGCTCTGTGGCAGATCAGTTTTCATGGGGTAATTTTAAGCCCCGTAGACCAATTTCGCCCTAACCCCAGATGAGGGTGGCGACACCAATGGCGATGAAGGTCACAGCAGCTACAGCATGTACCCATTTAATCGGCATGCGTTTAGTGAACTTCTGACCAATCCAAACAGCTGGAGCGTTGGCCAACATCATCCCCAAAGTGGTGCCAATGGTGACCGAGACAACATCGGAATATTTGGCGCCCAGAGCGATGGTGGCAATTTGGGTCTTATCCCCCATCTCGGCCAAGAAAAATAGTCCAACCGTGAGCATGAATACCTGAAGGGCTCTATCAGCTACTTTAGATCCAGCTGCATCATCAATGTGATCAGGCACCAAGAGCCAAAGACCTATTCCTAAAAAGCTCAAACCTAAAATCCATTTAAGAATGTCTGGACTCATAAAGGTAGTGAGCCAATGCCCTAGCAAGGCTGCGCAAGCATGGTTGGCAATTGTCGCAATCAATATCCCACCAATAATGGCGAGAGCTTGTTTTGGGTAGCGGGCAGCTAACATCAAGGAAAGCAGTTGGGTTTTGTCGCCCATCTCAGCCAGAGC
>NZ_NCFJ01000229.1:0-3949 GCF_002281105.1 Polynucleobacter sp. 35-46-11 | reverse complement strand
AAATTGCTTAAATATTAGGCACAATATCCTGTTGCACCGCAAAATGTTCACCTCTAAAATGGCACCAATTCAAAATTTTTTATCTTTATGGAGTTTTTATGAAAATCTGTGTGATCGGTGGAGGGGGCGCGATTGGCGGTTACCTTGCTGTCATGTTGGCACGAGCCGGCAATGATGTCACGGTAGTTGCGCGTGGCGCCACTTTGGCGGCAATTAAAGAGCGTGGCCTTGCATTAATTATGGATGACCAACCTGAGCCTTTGGTGGCACAGGTGAAAGCGGTTGAAAAAATTCGTGATGCAGAGACTCCAGATGTTGTGATTTTGGCAGTGAAGGCGCACCAAGTTGAGCCGATCATTGAGGATCTCGCTGCAATCATGGGCCCAGAAACGATTTTGATTCCAATGCAAAACGGCATTCCTTGGTGGTACT
This sequence comes from Polynucleobacter sp. 35-46-11, assembly GCF_002281105.1. NCBI lineage: Bacteria > Pseudomonadati > Pseudomonadota > Betaproteobacteria > Burkholderiales > Burkholderiaceae > Polynucleobacter > Polynucleobacter sp. 35-46-11. The sequence goes on along the minus strand of NZ_NCFJ01000229.1, from coordinate 3,517 downwards.
TCCAGAAGTTGGGTGGCGACTATCAAGATCACTCTGTCGAAACAGTTGATGCTGGTGGGGTTGCGAAGAATGCAATTAATCCAAACAACATCATAGGTTGCGTGGTCTATCCAGCAACCTTTACTCAGGCTCCTGGCGTGATCCGTCACGTTGAAGGCAATCGCTTCCCATTAGGTGAGTTAGATGGCAAACAGACTGAGCGTATTCAGAAGATGTCAGAAATGATGTCTGCAGCTGGATTTAAGTCACCAATCCTGGAAGACATTCGCTCTGAGATTTGGTTGAAGTTGTGGGGCAATATGACTTTCAATCCAATCAGCTCTTTGACTCATGGAACTTTGGAGGGCATTTGCCAGTATCCACTGACTAAAGAGTTGGCTCGCAATATGATGGCTGAAGCGCAAACGATTGCCGAGAAGTTAGGCGTCACTTTCCGCGTAGATATTGAGCGTCGTATTGCTGGTGCTGAAAAAGTCGGTAAGCATAAAACATCGATGTTGCAGGACCTGGAGGCGGGTCGTAGCTTAGAGATCGATGCTCTATTGGGCTCCGTAATTGAGCTTGGAAAGATTACCGAAACACCAACACCTTGCCTCAATACCGTCTTTGCATTAACAAAGTACCTTGATGAAAACGTTCAGGCCTCTAAAGGTAGCTTGGCGTTGCCATCTGTTTCTGGTTACTAAGCCTCTACAGAAATAGGTAGATTCAACACCTAAAGTAATTGAGTATTAAAAAACCCTCACCACTAAACATGGTGAGGGTTTTTGTTTTGGGGTGTTGGGATTAGACCAACAACCTTAATGACCTATTCGAAGCGATTATCTAAGCGTCCAACACCATCAATGATGATGCTGACATTACTACCGGGCTTCTTTGAACCAACCCCAACAGAAGTTCCGCAAGCAATGATGTCGCCAGCTTGCAGTGGGACATCTTGTGAGATCAGGCTAACCAATTTTGCTGGTGGGAAAATCATATCGGCGATGGGGTAGTTCTGACGCTCTTGATCATTCAATATAGTTTTAATTGTTAACTTGCTTGGATCTACATCGGTGGTGATGTAAGGACCAAAGACTCCAAAAGTATTGAAGCTCTTAGAGCGTGTCCACTGTGCATATCCAGGATCGCGATTCAAAATTTCAATTGCAGTGACATCGTTAATGCAGGTGTAACCAAAAATGGCAGCGGCCGCTTGCGCTTCATCTACTTCATGACAGGCTTTCCCGATGACGATGCCGAGTTCGCCCTCATAAACGACTTTTCCAGAGTAAGACTTTGGAGTGCGAATGGTTTGATTGGCTGCTAAGAAAGAGTTATTGCCTTTCAGAAAATACAAAGGCTCTGCCGGCACGGCATGCTCCAGTTTGGTAACCAGCGCATGAAAGTTATCCACCATGGCAACCATTTTGGATGGAGTGCATGGGGTATCGATAGTGATATCGGATAGCTTTAATGTCTCTCCAGTGGCTTGGGGATTGTTAAATAGATCGCCGGTGTACACGGCAACCTGATCCCCTTGAACTTGTCCTAAGCCGGATTTGCCTTGATGTTGAAATCTGAGCCATTGAGCCATAATGAATTCTCCTGATAGTTAATATTTGATAAGCAATATCTTACAGGGATCAATTGATGACTAAGAATTCTGAACTGCAATTTGCACCTGAATTGGACTGGCCAGTTCGTTATATTGAGCGTACCCGTAATTACTATTTAGATTTGGGATATGAAACACCCTATGTTTGGGCCCACTACATTGAGGTGCCTTTTGCCCCACTGCAAAAGCCACTTAAACATTCAATTCTAGGTTTAGTTACTACTGCAGTCCCGTTTGATGCCAGTAAAGGCCCTCAAGGACCTGGTGCCCCCTATAACGCAGCCGCTAAGTTTTATGACCCCTATACTCGCTCAATTGATGAGGATGCAGACTTGCGTATTGCCCATGTCGGGGTTGATAGGCGTAATGCCGACATGCAGGATAGTAATTGCTGGTTTCCACTGGGCGCAGCGAAGCGCGCTGCTGCAAACGCACGCATTCAGTCCCTGTCGCAACATTTTTATGGGCTACCCACCAATCGCAGTCAACGTCATACCTTGGAGGTTGATGCGCCCTTGATTCTGAGTAAGCTGCGCGAAGATCATGTTGATGTTGCAGTGCTGATTCCCAATTGCCCTATTTGCCATCAGAGCCAAAGTTTATTGGCGCGATATTTGGAGGCTGCTGGTATTCCCACGGTAATCATGGGTGCGGCAAAAGATATTGTGGAATATTGCGGTGTCCCCCGTCTGCTCTTTAGTGACTTTCCCTTAGGCAATGCTGCAGCTCTTCCCAACAATATTCAATCGCAAGACTCCAATTTTGAATTGGCTCTTCGCTTGTTAGAGGGTGCTCCAGCAGGCCGAACAACGGTGCAATCCCCTTTGGTTTGGGCTTCAGACCCTTCGTGGAAATTGGACTATTCCAATTTAGAGCGACTCAGTGCAGAGGAAATTTTGCGCTTACGTGATGAGGCAGAAAAGGCCCGTATCACTGCACGCGATATCAGAGTAAAAAGCGTTGGAGCCTAGGTTTGCCTAGATAACGAGTATTTGCACAGAGCGTGTAACGCTGTTGTTGATTCGTTTTGAGGAAAGTCTTTGAGACATTCGAGCGCAAGATCTACTTCTCGTTTTGCGGCCGCTTGGGTGTAATCCAAAGCCCCAGAATTTTGTACTGCGCTCAGAATCTGCTGGAAGACGTCATCAGGTAAGTCTTGATTTTGCTCGATCGCTGCGCGAACCAGTAATTGCTCTTCAGTACTACCGTTTTCAAGAAGATAAATGAGCGGCAGCGTAGGCTTTCCTTCTCTCAAATCATCGCCAGCATTTTTCCCCATTTGGGATGCGTCAGCCGTGTAATCCAATAGGTCATCCATTAATTGGAAGGCTGTACCAATGTGGCGACCAAAAGCAGCAGCCTGCTCTCGATAACTATCCGATGCTTGCGCCAAAATTGCCCCAAGCTCTGTGGATGCTTCGAATAATTTGGCGGTTTTATAGCGAATCACCCGTAAATAACTCTTTTCATCAACTTCGGGGTCATTCATATTGAGGAGCTGTAAAACTTCCCCCTCTGCAATCGTATTGGTTGCATCGGACAGGATTTCCATGACTCTTAGGTCATTTGGCCCCACCATCATCTGAAAAGCTCTGGAATAGAGGAAATCGCCCACTAGCACGCTCGCAGCATTGCCAAAAGCGGCATTGGCAGTCTCGCGACCCCTTCTTAGAGTGGATTCATCGACAACGTCATCATGGAGTAGGGTGGCTGTGTGGATAAATTCCACTACGGCTGCCAGCTCTAAGGCATGGGGAGTTTCTCTACCATTGGCTAAGGCCTTGCTGACTAGTAGCAAAAGGGCTGGTCGAACCCGTTTTCCGCCTGCCTGGATGATGTAAGTCGAGATTTGGTCAATTAAGGCAACTTTTGAGGCTAATCGCAGGCGAATTACTTCATCTAAGGCCTTGAAATCTAAGG
>NZ_NCFJ01000021.1:0-22513 GCF_002281105.1 Polynucleobacter sp. 35-46-11 | reverse complement strand
ATTTATCGCAAGACGGCTGCTTATGGCCACTTTGGTCGTGAAGAGCCAGAATTTACTTGGGAACAGTGCGACAAGGCGCCTGCCTTACGCGCAGCTGCTGGCTTGTAATCTGCTTTCTAGGCAGTTAATTTGCAGTATGTAGTGGTATTGAGGCGAAATATGGCGAAATTGATTACAATTTCGCCATACCTTCAAGGAGCGTTGCAAGGAATGCTGAGAACCAGTGTTTCCCCAGGCTTGAAGGGAGTGGACTCCTAGGTAACCCCAGAGTTTGCTAATTGCAACTGCGCTCGCTAACCCATGATTCAATGGCTAGCGAGTTCCTACTCCAGCATTGGATCGTCTTTAGCTGGAGCATTCATGAGTACCGTTTCCGATTTAAACAACTTTGTAGCAACCCGCTGCGCTATTGCTGATATTTCTTTAGCTGATTTTGGTCGTAAAGAAATTGCCATTGCTGAAACTGAAATGCCAGGTCTCATCGCAATTCGCGACGAGTTTGCATCACAGCAGCCATTGCGTGGTGCACGCATCACTGGTTCGTTGCACATGACCATTCAAACTGCAGTATTGATCGAGACGCTTGAAGCGCTCGGCGCTGAAGTGCAGTGGGCCTCTTGTAATATTTTCTCTACCCAAGATCACGCTGCTGCAGCAATTGCTGCAAATGGCACACCAGTGTTTGCCATCAAGGGCGAAACTCTTGAGCAGTATTGGGATTACACCCACCGTATTTTTGAGTGGGCTGATGGCGGCTTCACCAATATGATTTTGGATGACGGCGGCGATGCAACCTTGCTACTGCACCTTGGCGCACGTGCTGAAAAAGATCAGGCTTGTTTGAATCACCCAACAAGCGAAGAAGAAACCATTTTGTTTTCTGCCATTAAAAAGAAATTGGTACAAGACCCAACTTGGTATTCCACACGCTTAGAAAAAGTAAAAGGCGTAACTGAAGAAACGACTACTGGTGTACATCGTCTCTATCAGATGTTCGCTAAAGGTGATTTGAAATTCCCAGCAATCAACGTAAACGACTCTGTTACTAAGAGCAAGTTCGATAACCTCTATGGTTGCCGTGAGTCTTTGGTTGATGCGATCAAGCGTGCTACTGACGTAATGGTTGCTGGTAAGGTTGCCGTGGTTTGTGGTTACGGCGACGTAGGTAAGGGCTCAGCTCAAGCTCTACGTGCTTTGTCTGCTCAAGTTTGGGTTACTGAAGTGGATCCAATCTGTGCATTACAAGCAGCGATGGAAGGCTATCGCGTGGTGACAATGGACTACGCTGCAGATAAGGCTGACATCTTTGTTTCAGCAACTGGTAACTATCATGTGATTACACATGACCACATGGTGAAGATGAAGAACCAAGCTATCGTTTGTAACATTGGACACTTCGATAACGAGATTGATGTGGCTGGTATCGAGAAATACAAGTGGGAAGAAATTAAGCCACAAGTTGATCACGTAATTTTCCCAGCAGCCAATGGAAACCCTGAGAAGCGCATCATCATCTTGGCTAAAGGTCGTTTGGTTAACCTTGGTTGCGGTACAGGCCACCCATCTTATGTCATGAGCTCTTCATTTGCGAACCAAGTGATTGCACAGATCGAGTTGTGGAATGCAGTTGGTACAGATAAATACCCAGTCGGTGTTTATACCTTGCCTAAGCATTTGGATGAGAAGGTTGCTCGTTTGCAGCTCAAGACATTGAATGCACAGCTAACTGTACTGTCAGATCAGCAAGCCTCTTACATTGGCGTAACGAAGGAAGGCCCTTATAAGGCTGACCACTACCGTTATTAATCTGCCCCTTGCTAGATATTGTTCAATAGAGAAATAGAGATACAGGCCCAAGATCATGGAATTAAGCGTTGAATTCTTTCCTCCAAAAACACCTGAAGGTGAGAGCAAGTTGCATCTGGTGCGCGAGCGTTTTAGTGAAACGCTCAAGCCCGCTTTTTATTCTGTGACTTTTGGTGCCGGTGGCTCTACTCAATCTGGCACACTAAAAGTAGTGAGCGATATTCATGCTGCCGGTGCAGCAGTTGCTCCACACTTATCTTGTGTTGGTAGTTCACGTGAGAGCGTGCGCGACATGTTAAAGCAATACCAAGCTTTAGGTGTTAAACGTATCATAGCTTTACGTGGTGACTTGCCATCTGGCATGGGTCAGTATGGTGAGTTTCATCACGCTAACGAGTTAGTGGAATTTATTCGTGCAGAAACGGGTGATTGGTTTCACATTGATGTCGCAGCTTATCCAGAAACACACCCTCAAGCTAAGTCGCCTGCAACTGATGTGGACTTTTTTGTGCAGAAGATGAAGGCTGGGGCCAATTCAGCAGTCACTCAGTATTTCTACAACAGTGATGCGTATTTCCGCTTTGTGGATGAGGCTTATGACTTGGGCGTCACTGAGCCAGTCATTGCTGGAATTATGCCGATTACCAATAGCACCCAGTTACTGCGTTTTTCAGATGCTTGTGGCGCAGAAATTCCGCGCTGGATTCGTTTGCGTTTGCAGTCTTATGGCGATGACACCGCTTCGATTCGTGCGTTTGGTGAGGAAGTAGTGACTGATCTTTGCGATCAACTTTTAACTGCTGGCGCACCAGGATTGCATTTCTATTCCTTGAATCAAGCAGATGCTGTTTTGGCGATTGCAGACAATCTCAGTCTCAATAAGTAATTAATAAGCCTGACTCAGTCAGCATGGCATCCAAAGGCTCATCATGTGTTTGAGCCTGCCATTGAGCATCATCTAATTTTTGCCAATCAAAGCCAATGCCTACGCACAGTAGGCTTGGTTTAGCTTTACGTAGTTGGGCTAAGGTGCGGTCAAAGTATCCACCCCCATACCCAAGTCGCCAATAACGCGTTTTATTACCCACACAGGATTCTGACCAGCCTACACAGGGAATCAAGATGCAGTCTGGAGTGACTAGAAGTCTACGAGGGTTATTCGGATCTGGCTCCGGCACGCCGTGGCGACTTGGAATTAGTAAGTCACCCGCTTGCCAGGCATAAAAATCTAAATGTTTATCGGGGCGCGCAAAAGGGAGTGCTAGCGTTCTAGCTTTATTGCCCTCGGCCCAAGCTAATAGAGTCGGCCGAAGATCCAGTTCATCTTGTATGGGGCAATACAAGGCAATAGATTGAACTTGAGTGTCATGGTCGGCCAGAAAACCAGCTAAGCCGGTCAAAATAGCTTCTCGTGCCATGGGATAGCTTGCGCTAGCCGCAAACTGTTTCCTTTGGGCAAGTAAGTCCTGCCGTAGCGATTTTGGAGAATTGCCGTGCATATCGACCATTATCAGGCGAAAATTGAGAGATATAGTAAATCGATAAGGCTAGACGGTGAAAAAGAGGTTTGATGTTTTTAGTTCTGGGCAAAGAGCTTTGGGCGGAATTCTATTTCTGGCTCTATTGAGCAGTTCGCCCAGTATTTTTGCTGAGAAGGTGAAGAAAACCGTTCCCGCTAAAGTGAGCAGAATTTCAGCCTTTGAAGTTACTGAGGGTGATCGCACCTTTATTGAGTTGCGTGAAGCGGCCAAAAGAAATGATGCGGTCCGTGCGCAAACCTTAGCTGCTAGCCTCTCCAATTACCCATATGAAGACTATGTAAGCTATTTCCGTATCAAACCTCAGCTATTTGATAGTGCTGGTGTGGCGCGAGCCGATAGTAATGCGGACTCACAGGTAGTGGCTTTTCTAAATCAATATCAAGGTACTGCTCTGGCTGATCGGATGCGTAATGATTGGCTACTCGTTTTGGGTAAGCGAAAAGATTGGTCAAGTTTTGATGCTGAATATCCTAAGTTTGTTTTGGATGACGACACGCAAGTGAAGTGCTATGCACTGCAGTCAAAATTGGCGCAGGGGGAGAACCCAACTAAAGTTGCAATCGATGCCCGCGCAATACTATTAGATCCACGTAATTTTGGTCAGGCTTGCCAAGAATTGGTACCCGCCCTAGTTGTTACTGGGGGAATGACGCCGAGTGAGGCTAAGGCAATTGGCCGTGCTGCTAGTGAAATGGGTTTTGACACCATGTCACGTCGCCTGGGTGGTGAAGATCCGATTGCTGATATTGTGAAGGTAGCCAAAGCAGACCCTGCAAAAGCATTTAGAGATTTTTCTCAAAATGCATCGCGCTATAGCAAAGAAAACCAGGCCGTAGCTTGGGGCGTAATTGGTCAGTTCCTTGCAAAGAAATTAGATCCCAATGCGGATGATGCATATCATTTTCAACAAGAACTGGGCTATAACGATCTTCTTTCAACTGAAGGGCAAGAGTGGAAAGTGCGGGCAGGTCTACGCGCCAAAGACTGGGTACTGGTAAAGAACGCAATTGAAGGCATGAATCCTGTCGTTCGTAGTAGAGATCCCGCTTGGACTTATTGGTATGCACGTGCATTAAAAGTTGATGGCCAAAATGAAAAAGCACGGGAGAACCTTGAACTCATTGCTGACCAGTACAACTTTTATGGACAGCTTGCTCGCGAAGACTTGGGTAAATCAAATCATGCGCCTGCAAGAACCAAAGTGAGTGATGCAGAAATCGAAGCCATGTCTCAGCGCAAAGGCTTCATTAGGGGTGAGCGCTTCTATGCCATGAATTTGCGCTTTGAAGGTAATCGCGACTGGAATTGGGAGTTGCGTAATATGAGTGATAAGCAGTTACTTGCAGCCGCTGAATACGCTAAGCGGATTGGTTTGTACGACCGCGTTGTGAATACGGCTGATCGTACCAAGCAAGAGCATGACTTTAGCTTACGCTACCCAACCCCTTATCGCGATGAGCTATCACCAATTGCCAAACAAATTGATTTGAACTTGGCGTGGGCATATGGCTTGATTCGCCAAGAGTCACGCTTCATCATGAATGCCTCATCATCAGTTGGTGCCTCAGGATTAATGCAGGTGATGCCAAATACAGCGAAGTATGTTGCCAAGAAAATTGGTATGACTTCGTATACCAATGACAAGTTGGCAGACACTAATACTAATTTAACTTTGGGCAGTAATTATTTGAATATGGTCTTGGTAGATTTAGATGGATCTTGGGTTCTCGCATCTGCCGCCTATAACGCTGGACCATCACGATCTAAAACTTGGCGGGAAAAACTCACTAGCCCGACTGAAGGCGCGATCTTTGCAGAAACGATTCCATTTAATGAGACGCGCACCTATGTAAAAAACGTTTTGGCGAATGCAACGTATTATTCATCAGTGATGCACGGTCAGACACAGTCTTTAAAACAGCGTTTAGGGGTAATCGCTCCTAAAGCAGCAAACGCATCAGAGCTACCTTAGTATTTCAACTGCATAGGAGTTTTATGAAATATGACATTCTGCTAATTGGCGGTAACGGTTTTGTCGGTAGAGTTTTGGCTGCTCAGTTGCAATCTGAGGGCTATTCTGTTTTATTGCCGACTAGACACTTAGCATCTGCACGTGAATTACGTATGCTGCCAAAAGTGCATCTAGAAGATGCTGATGTGCATGAGTTTGATGTTTTGCAAGAGTTTTGCTCACGAATCAAGCCTGGTGGTGCAGTCATTAATTTAGTGGGCGTACTGCATGACAAGCCTGCACAGCCTTATGGAAAAGTATTTGAAGCTGCGCATGTAGAGCTTCCCAAAAATATTATCACTGCTATGCAGTTGCACGGCCTAAAACGTTATCTACATATGAGCGCATTGGGTGCAGACTCAAATGGCCCATCAATGTATCAGCGTAGTAAAGGTGATGGCGAGGCCGCTGTAAAGGCTAGCAATCTTGACTGGACTATTTTTAGACCTTCAGTCATTTTTGGTGCCCAAGATCAGTTCATTAATTTGTTTGCTAAGTTGACAAAGTTATTTCCAGCCATGCCCTTAGCAAACTCTGGGGCACAGTTTCAGCCGGTGAGCGTGGATGATGTGGCTAGTGCATTTACCAAGTCACTAAAAATGCCATCTACTATTCATCAATCTTATGATTTGGTGGGGCCTACTGTTTACACCATGAAAGAGATTGTGGAATTTGCTGCGCGTAAGGTCAACACAAAATGTGCCATTATTCCTGTTCCTGATTTTGTTGGGCATCTTCAAGCTTTAGCTTTTGAGTTTCTGCCTGTCCCAACCTTAATGTCGCGTGACAATATTGCATCCATGCAGTTGCCTAATATCCTCCCGCTCAATGGAGTAGACGCATTGACCAAGGTCTTTAACATTAGCCGTCGTACATTAGAAGGCATGAAATAAGTCGATGAAGATTTATGCGGTCGGTGGCGCTATTCGGGATACCCTGATGGGCTTGCCTATACACGACATTGATTATGTTGTAGTTGGCTCTAGCGTAGAAGAGATGATTGCTCAGGGCTTTCGTCCGGTGGGTAAAGATTTTCCAGTGTTCTTGCATCCAGAGACGCAGGCTGAATATGCATTAGCGCGTACAGAGCGGAAAACGGGGAAGGGTTATAAAGGCTTTATGTTTTATGCTGACCCGACGGTCACGCTAGAGCAGGACCTAGAGCGTCGAGATTTGACTATTAATGCAATGGCACAAGAGGTCGACGCGGATGGTAAATGGGTGGGCCCTATTTTGGATCCCTACAACGGCCAGCAAGATTTAGCAGCTAAGGTGCTTCGCCATGTGTCCGATGCGTTTTCCGAAGACCCTTTACGTCTTTTGCGTATCGCTCGTTTTGCAGCGCGTTTCCCTGAATTCATAGTAGCGCCAGAAACCATGGCCGCCTTGCAGGCGATTGTTCATTCCAATGAATTATCAGCACTCTCGGCTGAAAGAATTTGGCAAGAGTTGGCTAGAGGGTTGACTGCCAACAAGCCAATGCGCATGTTCCAAGTTTTGCTAGATGCTGGCGCAGCTAAGGTATTACTACCATCAACGCTGACATCTCATTTGGCTAAAGAAGAATATCGTGAGCAGCTCATTGCATATCTGCATGCCACAAATCAACTGGAAGATCGCTGTGCTGTCACTCTCATGCATTTACCTGTTAGTGAAATTCGTTCATGGTCTGAGTGCGTCAAGATGCCAAATGAGTTGCGTGACTTCAGTGAAATATTTAGTGAGCTCAATCTACTGATTGAGAAAACAGTTGGTGACCTCGGTGGCGTATATCAATCCGCTGATATATTAACTTGGTTCAATCGCGCAGATGTTTGGCGTAAGCCTGATCGTGGATACGCATTGCTCGATTTAGCTAAACGCATTGGTTTAAATGTCGGCACTTTAATTTCAGCAATGCAAAATGCTCAATCGCTCAACACGGCGGAAATTATTGAAGGTGTTCCTGCAGACCAGAGGACCAATGGTGAAAGAATTCGTAGTGCGGTTGATGCTGCGAGACTCTTGGCAATTACTGCAGCCATAAACAACTAAAAGCTTACAGCCGGTTTCTACCTCGAAGGCCTGGCAAGTCCTCTAAGACATGATCTGGCAATATCTCAGATAGCTTCTTTGAGAAAGCAAAGACTTTAAAGAGCTCCCCCATCTCCGCTTCAGATAATAGTTTCTGCAAAGAATTCGAAATCGGTAAGAAAGTTTCTGGCTTGCTAGGATCGCCAATCTCCAATGCAATATCGCCAATGCCGGCATCTAGTAAATAAGATGCCTGATTACTGAGATAGACATCATCAACTTTTTCTTCTAGCGCACTACGTGCGATCTGAGACCATTCCACATGCGTTGTTAAATCACAAAGCCCTGGAAGATGAAATGGATCTTGAATGGCATGATGTCGATGATGCGCCATGAGTGTGCCCTCGAGGCGTTGTGCATGGTAGTACTCGCTCTCTGGAAATCCATAATCAAAAGTGAGGAAGAGGCCGGTATCAAGATGATTGGCTACTTGGCGCATCCAAGCATTAGCTGGCGGATGTAGCTCTGTAAGGTATCCCTCAGAAAAGTTTCCATTCAGCAATGCATCTGGAAGTAGTGACTGCTCAACGGGTTGCCCTACTGACCAAGTAAGCTTGCCATCAATTACAGCGACCCCTTGTTGATACCAAAAGCCATTTTGAAAAATGATGGCATCACACGGAATAGCATCAATGACTTCATTGGCCAGAATGATGCCCTTGAAGTTGTTAGGTAAAGAACTTAACCAATTGGATTGAGTAGATAGGGCCAGTTTCTCTACAACTTGCTTGAGGCGCTCTTCTTGCCTTTGGGCTAGGTCGGGTGAGATCTCAATAATGTCGTAGCGATCCAGGTTGAAGTCCAGATCGTGGAATCGGGTGAGAATAGATTCAGCTAACTTGCCAGTGCCAGCGCCAAACTCCAGAATTTGGGTAGGGAGCCCCTGAGCCTTCAGCCCTTCTAGAATGGGCAAAAGGGTTTCTACAATAGCCGCGCCAAATAAGGGGGACAGCTCTGGGGCTGTCGTGAAATCACCGCCAGCGCCCAATTTGTGGGCTCCAGCGCTGTAATAACCCATGCCTGGCTCATATAAAGCCATTTCCATATACCTTGAAAAGGGCATCCAGCCGCCTTTGGAAGCGATTTCAGCCATTATTTTTTGGCTCAGATGCTCTGTATGAGCCGTTTCAAGGCTGGTCAAGGTAATATCCATAGCTCCTTAGTCTAAGAGAATTTAAGTGAACTTGAGTTCAAACCCATCACCTCAGCAAAATAAAGCGGTTTTAGTGACCGGTGCAGCTAAGCGCCTTGGTCGGGAAATTGCCTTGGAATTTGCTCGTCAGGGCTGGGATATCGCAATTCATTATGGCCGTTCGGAATCTGATGCTACAGCAACTGTGGCTGAAATTCAGAAGCTTGGGCGTAAAGCTGTCGCATTTAAAGCTGATCTCGCCAGCGAAGCAGAAATCCATTCTCTATTTGCCGCAGTTGTTGCTGAGTTTCAAAGCCTTGAGTGCCTCGTGAATAGCGCCTCAATCTTTGAATATGATCGCGCCAATTCGGATACTCCGCTGAGTGGTAAAAGTTTGCAAGACCACATGCAAGTCAATTTAGCCGCACCTATTTTGCTATCTCAGCTGATGTTTGAATATCACAAGCGTCAGACGAAGAATGCAAGCGAGAGCAATTTATCAATCCCATCGGTGATTCAGTTGCTCGATCAAAAATTAATTAATCTCAATCCAGATTACTTGTCTTACACATTATCTAAGGCAGCACTCCTTACTTCCGTTGAGGTGCTGGCGGTAGATTTTGCTCCTCACTTAAGGGTGATTGGTTTAGCCCCTGGGATTACATTGACCTCAGGCGATCAAACTGAGTCTGGTTTTACCAAGGCACATCAGATGACGCCATTAGGTAAGTCATCCACACCTAGTGACATTGCAAAAGCCGCTGTATTTTTAGCTAACTCAAATGCGATCACAGGAACTACTTTATATGTCGATGGTGGGCAGCATCTATTACCATCATCACGCGATGTGATGTTTAAAACCAATTAAGAATTTAATACAGAAGAAAAATTCAAAAAGAGTTCATAAAAATATGCATGCCATTCTTTCTCATCCAGCACTTGCGGATTGCCGCCGCTTATTTCTACGTGACTATGAAATCTATATCAATATTGGCGTTCATGACTTTGAGAAAAAGGCTGAGCAGCGCGTTATTCTGAATGTAGATCTTTATATCCCGCTGAATATGAATACGCCATCCAAGGATCTATTGGAAGAAGTGGTTGATTATGACTTTATGCGTGAAACCATTAAGGCACGGTCTTCCCAGGGCCATATTCATTTGCAAGAAACCTTCTGCGATGACATCGTGGCTGCGATGCTCTTGCATCCGAAGGTGATTGCTGCTCGTGTTAGTACAGCTAAGCCTGATGTATATCCAGACTGTCACTCTGTTGGTGTTGAAGTATTTCGGATGAAGCAAGCTTAAAGAAGATCCAGAAAAATTTAGTCGCTATGAGTGATATCCGTAAAGTCGTCTTCGAAGAAAACAAGCTTGAGAAAAAGCTCTGTCGTTTAGTTGGCCAAGCTATTGGTGACTTTGGCATGATTGAGGATGGCGACAAAGTCATGGTGTGCTTGTCGGGCGGCAAAGATAGTTATGCCATGCTCGACATTCTATTGAAGCTACGGGAGCGTGCCCCAATTGATTTTGAGATCGTTGCTGTCAATTTAGATCAAAAGCAGCCAGGATTTCCAGCGGAGATCTTGCCAAATTATTTAAAGGCTTTGGGCGTTCAGTACCACATTGAAAATCAAGATACCTATAGCATCGTCAAGCGTGTAGTTCCAGAAGGCAAAACGACTTGTGGTCTTTGCTCTCGTTTGCGTCGTGGGATTTTGTATCGCGTAGCAGATGAGCTCGGTGCTACCAAGATTGCCTTAGGTCATCACCGTGATGACATCCTAGAAACATTAATGCTTAATATGTTCTTTGCTGGCAAACTCAAAGGCATGCCACCAAAGCTGCGATCTGATGATGGTAAACATATTGTCATTCGTCCTCTCGCCTACGTTCCTGAAAAGCTACTTGAACGTTATGCGGTGGATATGAACTTCCCGATTATTCCGTGCAATCTGTGTGGCAGTCAGCCCAATCTCCAGCGCGGTGCTATGAAAGAGATGTTGCGCGAGTGGGAGAAAAAGCACCCAGGGCGCGTCGAGAATCTCTTTCGCTCAATGCATCACATTGTTCCGTCCCATTTAATGGATGGTGAGGCCTTTGATTTTAAGAATCTTGAGATTTCTACTGAGTTGTCGGGTATTGCTGCAAGATCTGCTGGCGATAAAGCGATTGATGAGACAGAAATCGATGAAATAGCCTGCGGAACGTTGATTCAGGGGTCTTATAATCCCTCTTTATGAACATCGTTATTTTGGCTGCTGGGCAGGGAAAGCGGATGAAGTCCGCATTACCCAAGGTTCTTCAAACCTTGGCCGGGAAACCCCTTCTCCAGCACGTTCTCAATACAGCCTTGGATTTACAGGGTAAAAACACTAAAACTGGCCCCATCGTTGTTGTTGGGCATGGTGCAGCCGATGTTAAAGAGTTTCTTCAAACAGCTAGCGTGCAAGATTCTCGCTTTGGCAAAGTTGCTACTGCATTGCAGGCTGAGCAAAAAGGAACAGGCCACGCTCTATTACAAGCATTGCCCAAACTGGATGTAGATGCACCTACTTTGGTTCTGTATGGCGATGTGCCACTTACAAGTAAAAAGACGCTCTCTAAATTAGTCAAATTGGCTGATGGCGTGCGTGGTCAAGATTCTGCATTAGCGTTGCTAACTCAAAACCTCAATAAACCAACGGGCTATGGCCGTATCGTGCGAGATATCGATGGTTCGGTAAAAGCGATTGTTGAAGAAAAAGATGCATCACCAGAGCAAAAGCGCATTCAAGAAATTAATACCGGCATTATGGTTCTGCCAACCAATTCACTGAAGAAGTGGTTGAAGGCATTGCGAGCCAGTAATGCCCAGGGTGAGTACTATTTAACTGACGTCATTGCGATGGCAGTTAAGGATGGAGTTCCCATTCGTACTGCGCAAGCTGATGCTGAGTATGAAACTGTTGGCGTTAATAGTCGTGATCAGTTAGCTGCTTTAGAGCGAGTACATCAGCTTAATCAAGCAAACGTTTTAATGGATGCTGGTGTTTCTTTGGCTGATCCAGCGCGTATCGATATTCGAGGAACACTCGAGTGTGGCACGGACGTCTTCATTGATGTTGGCTGTTTATTTGAAGGTTGCGTGACTTTAGCTGCTGGCACAAAAGTAGGCCCGTACTGCATTATTCGCAATAGCGTGATTGGCAAGGATGTCACAATCCATCCATATAGCCATATCGATGGAGCTCAAGTTGGCGCAAGCTCGCTGATTGGGCCTTATGCTCGTTTGCGTCCCGGTGCAGATCTGTCCAATGATGTACATATTGGCAACTTCGTCGAAGTGAAGAACAGCAAGATTGCCGCCAATAGCAAAGCCAATCACTTGGCCTACGTGGGTGATTCGATCGTAGGCTCTAGAGTCAATATCGGTGCCGGTACGATTACCTGTAACTACGATGGCGTCAATAAACATCAAACCATCATTGAAGATGATGTTTTCATTGGTTCGGATACACAGTTGGTGGCCCCAGTGCGCGTTGGCCGTGGTGCCACACTCGGTGCGGGCACAACCCTGACTAAAGATGCGCCGCCAAATCAACTTACCGTGTCACGAGCCAAGCAAATTTCATTGCAGTGGCAACGCCCAGTAAAGCAAGATAAAAAGCCGCAAGAGAAAAAGTCGGCAATCAAGAAGGCTGCTGTAAAAAAAGTAGCCACCAAAAAATCCGTGAAAGCTAAAAAATAATGTGCGGAATTGTTGGCGCAGTATCGCGTAAAAATATTGTCGAAGTTTTAATTGAAGGTTTGCGTCGTCTTGAATACCGCGGTTACGATTCTTGTGGTTTTGCAGTAATTAATAGCAATGATGCTAAACACCCCATTGAGCGTGCTCGCACTACTGCTCGTGTTTCTGAGCTAGCAGAGCAGGGCAAGGATTTTCATGGCACCCTAGGTATTGCACATACTCGCTGGGCAACCCACGGTAAACCTGACACACAAAATGCACATCCCCATATTTCTGGTGGATTAATTGCTGTTGTTCATAACGGTATTATTGAAAACTACGAATCACTACGTACTGAATTGAAGTCTGTGGGCTATGTATTTACTTCGGAAACAGATACTGAAGTGATTGCGCATTTAATTCATCAAGCTTATGTGGCAAGTAAGCAGGCAGATCTGGTTGCTTCGGTGCGCTCTGTGTTACCGCGGCTACATGGTGCTTATGCAATTGGTGTGATCGCGCAAGATCGTCCAGATATTTTGGTGGGTGCACGTGTGGGCTCTCCATTGGTGGTTGCACTCGGCGAGAATGAAAACTTCCTTGCTTCTGATGCCTTGGCTTTAGCAGGTCGCGCACATTCAATGATGTATTTAGAAGAGGGTGATGTTGCTGTTCTTGGGGCAGAGAGTGTTGAGATCATTAATCAATTGGGTAAGACTACACAGCGTGAGCAAAAGCCAATGCCAGCTCAAGCTGACTCTGTGGATCTGGGGCCTTATCAGCATTACATGCAAAAAGAGATTTTTGAGCAACCAAGAGCAATTGGTGACACGTTAGCCAACATCGCTAGTTTTGGTCCAGAGCTCTTTAGTGCAGATCCCGAGCAATGGAAAAAGTTTGATCAAATTTTGATCTTGGCTTGCGGCACTAGTTACTACTCTGCTTGTGTTGCTAAATACTGGTTAGAGGATTTGGCTGGCATTCCGACGCAAGTTGAGATTGCTAGTGAATATCGTTATCGCACAACCGTTCCTAATCCGAATACATTAATTGTGGTGGTCTCTCAGTCTGGTGAGACTGCAGATACTTTGGCAGCCTTGCGTCATGCGCAGTCCCTTGGCCATCAATACACGCTGGCGATTTGCAATGTAGCTAGTAGCGCCATGGTTCGCGAAACAAATTGGAATTTCTTGACCAAGGCTGGTACCGAGATTGGCGTGGCTTCCACTAAAGCCTTTACAACGCAGCTAGTTGCACTCTATCTGCTGGCTGTTTCATTGGCCAAGCGTGCAGGTAAGGTCAGCCCTGAGCAAGAAAAAGAGCTCTTGCGCGACATGCGTCATTTACCAAAAGCTTTGCATGCAGTATTAGCGCTTGAGCCGCAGATCATGGCTTGGAGTTCTGCGTTTGCTAAATGTGAAAACGCATTATTTCTCGGGCGCGGCATGCATTATCCGATTGCCCTTGAAGGTGCGCTCAAGTTAAAAGAGATTTCTTATATTCATGCTGAGGCCTACCCAGCTGGTGAGTTAAAGCATGGCCCGCTGGCCTTGGTAACTGAAAAGATGCCAGTGGTTACAGTGGCTCCAAAGGATGACTTATTGGAAAAGCTCAAATCCAATATGCAAGAAGTCAAAGCCCGTGGTGGAAAGCTTTATGTCTTTGCTGACCAAGATACTGATATCACCAGTAGCGAGGGTATCAACGTGATTCGTTTGCCCGAGCATTACGGCAATTTATCTCCAATCTTGCATGTAGTCCCGCTTCAACTCTTGGCGTATCACACGGCTTGTTCTCTCGGCACTGATGTTGATAAGCCCCGCAATCTCGCAAAGAGCGTTACGGTCGAGTAGTCTCAATTCAGTACAAATATTTGTACGCAGTAATGGATGCTCCTGAGAGAATGATGAAAAAACTGATTGGCATACAAGGCAATGATCGGGGTCACTGGGTAGGCGACGGTTTTCCTGTGCGTACCTTGTTTTTCTATCAAGACCTGGGCAAGCAAATGAGCCCATTCTTGATGCTGGACTATGCGGGCCCAGCTGAGTTCCCCTCCACAACTGAGCGCAAGGGTGTGGGCTCACACCCACATCGCGGCTTTGAAACGGTCACCATTGTTTATGAAGGTGAGGTGGCACATAAAGATTCAACGGGTCAAGGCGGCGTAATTGGTCCTGGTGATGTGCAGTGGATGACTGCCGGGTCTGGCATCTTGCATGAAGAGTTTCATTCTGAGGGATTTGCTAAGCAAGGCGGAACTTTGGAAATGGTGCAGTTATGGGTAAATCTTCCGGCAAGGCTGAAAATGACTAAGCCAGCTTATCAAGCCATTGTGGATAAGCAGATTCCTGTGCTTGATTTACAGAATGGTGCAGGGCAAGCGCGCATCATAGCTGGGAAGTTTGATGGTCACCAAGGCCCCGCTCACACCTTCACCCCAATGAATGTGATTGACTTGAAGTTGAAGAAAGGCTCAACAAGTATTTCTGTGCCAGAGTCTTGGAATGCATCGCTAGTTGTACTCAAGGGTGCAGTTGAGGCCGGTGAGGGTGTAGTTGCTGAAGATGCTCAGATGCTGATGTTTAGCAATCAGGGCCAAGATATTCAAGTGAATGTGCTTGAGGACTCTATTGCTTTGCTGCTGAGTGGCGAGCCGATTAATGAACCTATCGTTGGATATGGCCCATTTGTTATGAATACCCAAGAGGAGATTGCCCAAGCAATGCAAGATTTCAACAGTGGAAGCTTTGGAAGAATTGCCTAATTAGAATAGGGTTGGGGATTAAAAAATCCGTTTGACTTCTACGCATAGCTGTGTACAAAATTTATTAGTCAAATCAAGGTGTTACACAGACTCAATTAGAAAAGTGTGTTCAAATATCTACTGTAGAAAAGGATATTTGTCACCATTCATGTTTGGCTCTAAGGATTTCTCTAGTTTGCGTTTGCTTCCGTTTATTTTTACGGGATTTCTTTCTGCATGCGCGGTAGGTCCAGACTTTAAGCAGCCTGATGCTCCCAATACGTCTGGATATACCGAAACTGCACTTTCACAAAAGTTGGCTACTGCACCTGGAGTACCTGGTGGAACGAATCAAGAATTTATTGAAGGCGCTGATATTGAGGCTCAATGGTGGGAATTATTTAAATCTCCCGAGCTAGATGTATTGATCAAAAAAGCCTTGCAGCAAAACCCTAATTTAGGTGCAGCTGATGCTGCTCTGCGTGCGAGCCAAGAAAATGTCAGCGCACAAATTGGTGGGCAGTACTTCCCAGCAATTGGTTTAAATGGTGGCGCTACTCGACAGTTACAGCCTTCTGCTATTTATGGCTTGCCTTATGGCTCTGATACTTACAACCTCTATAACGCTTCTGTAAACGTTACCTACAAGCTTGATGTTTTTGGTGGGGCACGCCGAGCAGTTGAAGGCGCCAGAGCGCAAGCAGAGATTGCGCAGTTTCAGTTGGAGGGCGCATATCTCTCGTTGACCGCCAATATTGTTACTGGTGCAGTACGTGAAGCCGCTTTGCGTACACAGATGCAGGCTACAGAAGAAATTCTCAAGGCACAAACAAATTTAGCTGAGGTAACAGAAAAGCAACTAGCGATTGGTACGGTTTCTAGAGTGGATGTGACATCACAAAGAACTTTGGTATCTAACTCCCAAGTAGATTTATTTACTTATGAGCGCAACCTTTCCTTTGCGCGTAATCAGTTGGCTGTCTTGGTCGGTGAGCTACCTAGTAATGCCAACATTACAAAGTTTGACTTGAAGTCTTTGCATTTGCCAGAGAAGCTCCCGCTTTCAGTGCCATCGAGCCTAGTGCGCCAACGCCCAGACGTGCGCGCTGCAGAAGCGCAGCTCAAGGCCACCAATGCTTTGGTGGGGGTAGCCACTGCCAATTTATTGCCACAATTTAATATCACTGGCGCTATTGGTTCCGCAGCATTGACTAGCGCAGCCCTCTTTGGGCCGAACGCAACCCTATGGTCGGTTGCCGGTGGAATATTTCAGCCACTCTTTCAGGGTGGACAATTGTTAGCGCAACGTCGTGGCGCTGTTGCGAATTATGAGCAGGCAGTTTACCAATACCAGGCGACCGTACTCAAAGCCTTTCAAGAGGTGGCTGATGCATTGCGGGCTCTCGAGACTGGCGCGCAAGCATTGAAATCAGCATCAGATGCAGAGCGTTACGCTTATGAAACTTTGGAATTAGTGCAACAGCAATACAAGCTAGGCACTGCTAGCTACTTAGCTGTTCTCTACTACCAAAATCAATATCAAATTGCTAAAGTCAAATCGGTTTCTGCACAAGCAACCCGATTCTCAGACACAGCAGCATTATTTGCAGCACTAGGCGGTGGCTGGTGGAATCGAACCAGCCCAGCCTTTCAACCAAAAGCCATAGCGAACAAAGATCAAAATGAAACTTCTGGAAACAATTAAAACCAAAGTAACTGCAGTCGCACTTGCCTTGTGGGCTTGGACGCTTGCGAAGGCGGTCGAGTGGAAACTTCGCGAGAAGCTGATTGCGCTTTGGGGGAAAGTAAAAGGGTTCTGGTTACGTTTGCGCGATCGTTTTATACGTAGCAAGGCAAATGCCAAGTTACAGTCTATGACCCCATTGGGTCGACGCATGACCATTATGTTGTGTGGTGTATTTTTGTTGCTTGGCTTGATCTTTGGGTTCAATCAACTCAAGACTTTCATGATTAAGCATTTCATCGCTGGCATGGGCTTGCCTCCTGCAACTGTTTCCACGATGGTAGTGGAGACGACTGCATGGCAGCCTAAGCTTTCTAGCGTTGGTAATGTCCGTGCATTTAGAGGAGTAGATCTCAGCACTGAAATCGGTGGCCTTGTGCAAACTGTACCCATTAAATCGGGTATGGATGTAAAAGAAGGCGACTTGCTGATTAAACTGAATGACGCCTCAGATGTTGCACAACTCAATTCATTAAAAGCGTTGGCAGATTTAGCTAAGGTAATTAATGAACGCGATAGGCAACAATTAGAAATTCAGGCGATTAGTAAGAATGTCTTTGATACTAGTAAAGCTGATGCTGCCTCTAAGCAGGCGCAGATAGAGCAGCAAACAGCCTTAGTCGCCAAGAAGAATCTAAAAGCCCCCTTTGGTGGTCGTGTTGGTATCGTGATGATTAACCCTGGTCAATTTGTCAACCCAGGTGACAAGTTGCTCACTCTTCAAACTTTAGATCCTATTTTTGTCGATTTCAATCTTCCGCAAAGTAATGCTGAACAGATTCGGGTTGGACAAGAAATTGTGGTGACGACCGATGCATTCAAGGGCGCAAGCTTTACTGGCAAGGTTACTGCTGTGAGTCCGAAGGTTGATACTAATACACGCAATATTCAGATTGAGGCTCAGTTGGCAAATCCGGATAAGAAAATTTTGCCAGGCATGTTTGCTAATGTGAATATTAAGTTGGGCGATGAAGTGAAGTTGCTGACCTTGCCTCAAACTGCAGTGACTTATAACCCGTATGGCTCAACAGTGTTTATTGCTAAGCCAACTGGTAAAAAGGATAAGCAGGGCAAGCCTGCACTTGAGGCTCAACAGGTCTTTGTAACTACAGGACTAACGCGTGGCGATCAAGTGGCAATTCTCAAAGGGGTTGAAGAGGGTGCTACGGTTGTTACTAGTGGTCAGCTTAAGTTGAAGAATGGTACGCCGCTAATTATCAATAACAAGGTGTTGCCATCCAATTCACCAAACCCACAGCCACAGGAATAAGTCCTAGATGAATTGGACTGATATATTTATTCGTAGACCAGTGCTCTCGCTGGTAGTGAGTGCGCTTGTCTTGGTGTTTGGCTTGAAGGCGGTTGGTTCTTTGCCAGTCAACCAATACCCACAAACCCAAAATGCAATTGTCACTATTACGACGGCTTACTATGGCGCTGATCCAGAGACGATTGCAGGCTTTATTACGCAGCCATTAGAAACTGCGATTGCTCAGTCCCAAGGTATTGACTATTTGTCCTCGATGAGTGTGAGTGGCCTCTCGACCATTACCGCGACTCTCAAGCTCAATTACGACTCCAATGCTGCGCTGACACAAATCCAGACGCAGATTAGTTCGGTTAAGAATCAGTTACCTCCGCAAGCCCAGCAACCCGTATTGACTGTACAAATTGGTCAGTCTACTGCGGCAATGTACATGGGCTTTTATAGCGATGACATTCCAAACAATGCAATTACTGATTACTTATTACGGGTAGTGAAGCCAAAGCTGGATGCTGTCGATGGTGTGCAGAATGCTGAAATTACTGGTGGCAGAAAGTTTGCCCTACGCGCATGGCTTGATCGCGAGAAGATGGCGGGACTTGGGGTCGGTGCTGATGATGTCTATAGTGCCATGGCAGCTAATAACTATTTATCTGCAGTAGGCAGCACTAAGGGTGACATGGTTGCCGTCGATTTGGTTGCTGGCACGGATCTCCATACGCTCGATGAGTTCCGCAAGTTGGTTGTCAAAAAAGATGGCATCAATATTGTGTACCTAGATCAAGTAGCAACTGTGAGCATGGGCTCTGAAGACTACAACACCAATGTTGCATTTAGTGGCAAGCGCTCAGTGTTTATTGCCATCAAGGTGGCGCCTCAGGCGAACTTGCTCGATGTAGCAGAACGTGTTCGCGCAGTAGTGCCAGATATTCAGAAGCAGTTGCCAACCGGTATGTCGGGCAAAGTGGTTTATGACTCGACTAAGTTCATTACTACTTCGATTGATGAGGTAGTGGCAACCCTTTTAGAGGCGCTGTTGATTGTGACGGTGGTGATTTATCTCTTCCTGGGAAGCGCACGCGCTGTTGCCGTGCCGGTGATTGCAATGCCACTCTCATTAATTGGCACATTCTTCTTGATGCAGATCTTGGGTTACTCCATTAATTTGCTGACGCTGTTAGCCCTAGTACTTGCAATTGGCTTGGTGGTCGACGATGCCATTATTGTGGTTGAGAACGTAGACCGTCATATGAAAGAAGGCAAGTCACCGCTGGAGGCTTCTTTAATTGCTGCGCGCGAGTTGGGTGGTCCAATTTTGGCAATGACGATTGTGTTGATCGCCGTATATATACCAATTGGTTTTCAGGGTGGTTTAACGGGCGCGCTTTTTACCGAGTTTGCCTTTACTTTGGCGAGTGCGGTCGCGGTATCGGGATTGATTGCGTTAACGCTTTCACCGATGATGTGTTCACGCATTTTTACTGAAGAGCAAGAAGCCTCCTCGTTTGTACAAAAGATTGATCGCGTTTTTGAAAAAGTTCATCACAGTTATCAAACCACTTTGCGTGAGCTCCTGAGCACTTGGCAGGTCATTATTGTGATGGGTGTGATTTTGCTGGGAGGCGTGGCTTATCTCTACGCTACTGCTCGCGCTGAATTGGCGCCAACAGAAGACCAAGGCATTGTTTTGATGCAGGCTTCAGGTCCGCCGAATAGTACCGTCAATCAAATGCAGACCTATGCTGATCAGATTTATCAAATATCAGCTGCAGAGCCTGAGTATGAGCAGATGTTCCAGATCACTAGCCCCACTAGTAGCTTTGGTGGTGTATTGCTAAAAGATTGGGATCAACGTAGTCGTAATGCCACGAAGTTTCAGGAAGCTATGCAAAGTAAGTGGAATTCGATTGCCGGTGCTCGTGTAGCCGCCTTCCAGTTCCCAGCTTTGCCTGGTGCGCAGGGCCTTCCTGTTCAGGTGGTTATTAATACTACAGAGTCTTATGAGCAGCTCAATGAAGTGTCTCAGGCGGTTCTGGATAAGGCACGTCGTAGCGGCAACTTCTTCTTTGTGGATTCAGATTTAAAGATTGATAAGCCGCAAGACGTTTTAGAAATCGATCGTGAGAAAGTAGCTGCACTGGGTATGACGCAGCAACAAGTGGGTAGCGCCCTTTCCGCTGCCTTGGGTGGTGGTTATGTGAACTACTTCTCTGTTGCTGGCCGTTCCTATCGCGTGATTCCGCAAGTAAAGCAAGTGGACCGCTTAAATCCAGATCAGATCTTGGATTACTACATACGTACTCCAAGTGGACAGATGATTCAGGCGCGTACTATAGCAACAATTAAACAAAAAGTAGTTCCGCAATCCATTAATCACTTTCAACAGTTGAACTCCGCAACAATCTCTGGTGTGAGTACGCCATTTATTTCACAGGCAGACTTACTTGAGTTCATGCGCCAAACTTTAAAAGAGGTGGCGCCGAATGGTTACACCATGGATTACGCAGGCCCATCCCGTCAGTTTATGGCGGAGTCTGGCGGTTTCTTGGTGACCATGTTCTTTGCCATCTTGATCGTATTTTTGGTCTTGGCTGCACAGTTTGAAAGCTTCCGCGATCCAATCGTGATTTTGGTCTCAGTGCCGCTCGCCTTATTTGGCGCATTAATCTTTATTAATTTGGGATTCACAACTTTGAATGTGTATACCCAAGTTGGCTTGGTTACGCTAATGGGTTTGATCAGCAAGCACGGAATTTTGATTGTGGAATTTGCTAATGAATTGCAGGAAGCTGGCCGCAGTAAGTTAGATGCCATCGTAGAGGCTAGTAGCGTCCGTTTGCGCCCAATCTTGATGACCACCGCGGCAATGGTGCTGGGTGTTGTTCCTCTGGTGATTGCATCTGGTGCAGGTGCCGCTGGCCGTCAGTCGATGGGTATTGTGATCTTTACTGGACTATCGATTGGTACTTTATTCACGCTTTTCGTGGTTCCGGCGATGTATTTGTTTATTGGTGCCGATCACCATCAGAAGAAATTCAAGCAACAGTAATTTATTCTGTAAATAGCTATGAAAAAAGGGTGAACTAAGTTCATCCTTTTTTACTTGATGTCTCAGATTCAGAAAATCTGAGATACCAGTTATTTACTTCACGATATTGAGTTCTTTTTGTGCCACGATTTTATATTTAGTTTCAAGTTCAATCCGTTTCATCCACGCATCAATATTGTTTAATTGTGAGCGAGGCCCTATTTTTTCGGGGAAAGTTTGTGGTAGCAGAATCCATCGACTTACACACAAAGCCAATGGAATATCTCCGACGCTGAATTGTTCGCCAGCGCAGTAAGCCTGTTTTTCTAAGGTCTGATCAAGTAATGCCAGCAATGCATCTGCCTCTTGATATGAGCTCTTAATTAACTCATAGTTACGATCTGCTTCAGGGGTACGAGTGAGTCCTAAGAATGCAACTCGTAATGGTGGCCACATAGTTCCCAGTTGCCAGTCCATCCACTTCTCAGATTGGTACTGATTTTTAGTGTCAGCAGGAAAGCGCTTCGACCTATCGTATTGACGAACAAGATAGCGCAAAATAGTATTGGACTCCCAGAGCACAAGATCACCGTCTTCTAGAGTGGGGACCAGACCATTCGGGTTAAGTGCTAAGAATTCAGGGGTATGATTTATTCCAAAATGAAGGCCGGCATCTATGCGCGCAAAATCTTTGCCTTCTTCAAGCCCCAGCTCTGCAAGGCACCACAAGACCTTTTGCACATTGATAGAACTTTTTCTTCCCCATAAGCGCATCATGAGAATTCCTATTTAGGTAATATTAAATTGATGAATCTAAACCCATAAATTTGCTATGCGCAAATATGAGCGGATGACTCTCTGGAGTGTGCTTTAGGTTTAGCACTTTAGCAACAATGATATTGTGATCGCCGCCGGTGTGGACTGAAACTGTTTCGCATTCAAAGTAGGCTGAGCATCCTTCAATTTGAGTGAGGCCGCTTGCTGCAATTTTGTGCGGAATATTATCGAACTGATTTTCCTTGACGGTAGCAAAGTGCATTGCCATGGTTTCTTGTGAACGCGCGAGCACATGAATTAATTGTTTGTGACCCACTTCAAAATTAGGCATTAGGCGTGAATGCTTCTTTAAGCTCCATAAAATAAGTGGTGGCTCCAATGAAACAGTATTAAATGAGCTGATGGTGATGCCATGTGCGTTTTGGTCGGCATCTAGGCAAGTAATCACAGTGACCCCTGTTGCGAAAGAGGAGAATCCTTTGCGGAGCTCTTGAGAGGTAAATGGGGTCATCTCGTTTTCTTAATGAATTACTTACTTTGCAGCTGCCGGCGCAGGAGCACCAGCGGGGATAGTTGTACCTGGAATTGGGGTCAGAATTTCGTTCTCCTCAGCTTTGACGCATTTAAAGCGATATTCCTTGCCTGCCTTTGAAAGAAAGCTTACACCTTGGTAGAAGTCATTC
>NZ_NCFJ01000228.1:0-3964 GCF_002281105.1 Polynucleobacter sp. 35-46-11 | reverse complement strand
CCATTTACGCAGAACTAAATCTTAGCTCTGACTCCACAATGGAAAAGCCGAGAATCTCTCGGCTTTTTTACTTTATAAGATTCAAGGTAGACTGAAATGCTAATGAAATAAAGGCTGCTGGGTAGGCGCGTCATCAGGCAACTCTGCATGGATGGCGTCACCCGATCGATCTGGAAACAGAGGGGCTCCGCAATCATCACAAAGCTCTGGGTCAAATAGCATTGCATGACGGAAGACATCTTCAACACCCGCATCCCTGAGGGCGTCGGCGATTCGCTTCATCGGACTCTCATCGTCCGATAAATCATTCAGGGCATCATTAGCAACACTCTCTCGGTCGTATAAAGGCCAAATCACACCATATACAACTTCTGAAGAACCTTTTAAGCTAAATGAGATTCGATACTCGTCAGCTTGATCTTCACCGAATGCGCCAACGACGCAGGATAATCCAGCCGGAAGAACTCCAAGCGTACTTTCAAGAAAGTTCACGGCAGCCCGAATGCTTAATGGACGTACCTGCTTATCTGCCAATCGGCAATTTGTAAAATATGCTTCAGGTAATAAGAGCTCAAACTCGCAACCAGGCAAAAGTGCCGCAATAGGTTCTTGCATCATGTTTTGCCAACCTATCAAGCTGACGCCACGCTCTTGACGTGTTGGCGCATCAGCTTGCCACCGGAAAAGTGGTGAGCCAGAAGGTGCAGCAACAGCTGCAATAATAAAACGTGGATCAGCCAGAACTGCAATAGTCTCCGACATCTCTCGCAACTCTAATTTGACCTCACTAGCGCTAATAGCAGCGCTTGCTAAGGCCTCAGTAAGCAGGCGTGTTTGGCAATGTGAGTGTGGCATCTGATCAATGCTGTAAAGCCAGGGAACGATGGCTAAGCGTGCATCAGTGGAAGTGATTGAGCTATGTAATGCAGCGGCTGTAGATTCAATGACGCTCACTGAAAGAGCGCCAGAAGGAATCTGATAGCGGGTATGAGCAACAATAGGTAAAGCCAACAAAAGAACATCCCAGTTCTGGCCCTCATGCTCCATTAGCAAAGACTCAGCCAGGGTCTCAGCACAGTCTGCAAGTACCTCGAAGGCCACCGTATTAATTCGAAATGTTTGATCGAGAGCGGCATCAATCACATTTTGATTTTGGCTTTTGAGAAGACGCATTAGGCGAACATTTAAACGTTCCTCCCAAAACTGATCCTCAATGTGACTCCCGGAAGCTGCTAAGGAAATAGCGTCAGCAACTAGGCGCTCGACATCAGGTGAGGAGCGTTGCGAGGACTTAGTGCGATGAACAGCCATGAAGCACTCTCCTACTTTCTTTCGGGACGTTTAAATAGCGGCTTTTCTTCTGTAGATTCAGAGGCAACATATTTGTAACCATCTACATTGAAGCCATTTAGATCCACTGGATTAGATATACGGTTCTCGACCACATAGCGCGCCATCAAGCCCCTAGCCCGCTTGGCATAGAAGGAAATGATTTTGTATTTGCCGTCTTTGCCATCCTGAAATACGGGAGAGATGACTGGGCAATCCAAGTTCTTCGCCTGTAATACCTTAAAGTACTCATCAGAGGCTAAATTGAGGAGAAAAGGCTTCTTCTGCTTCTCCAGCACTGCCTTTAAGGAGTTGGTTACACGCTCACCCCAAAACGCATATAAGTCTTTACCTCGAGCATTTTGAAAGGAGGTGCCCATTTCCAGGCGATAAGGCTGCATTAGATCCAGGGGGCGAAGTGCACCATACAAACCCGAAAGAATGCGAATATGGTCTTGCGCAAAATCAAGGGTCTTTTGATTTAGCGTCTTAACATCAAAACCATCATAAACGTCACCGTTAAAGGCGTAAATCGCTGGCCTACTATTTTCTTCAGTAAATTTCTTAGACCAGTCACGGTAGCGCCCCACATTCAGTGCAGCCAATTGATCTGACAGCCCCATGAGATTAGCGACCTCCTGAGGCGAGAGCTTCTTGAGATCCGCTATCAACTTTGCAGATTCAGAGACGAATTCCGGGAGAGTCGGAGCCTTGGCCTTGACCGGTGTTTTGTAATCTAAGGATTTAGCAGGTGAAAGGACGATCAACATGGCACAATTTGAGGATGAATAACTACCATTCTAGCGACTACCTACCTTATTTGCCCTAAACCGCCCGCATGAACCAAAATCCCCTACTGACGCCAGCATTTCCGAGTCGCCTACCAAAAGTAGGAACAACGGTATTTACAGTCATGTCGGCTCTCGCTACAGAGCATCAAGCTATTAACCTAGGGCAAGGCTTTCCAGACTTTCCATGTGATCGAGAGCTCATATCTCAAGTCAACTCAGCAATGCTGTCTGATCAAAATCAATATCCACCAATGATCGGGGTCGCTGAGTTACGTCACGGTGTATCGAAAAAAATATCCACTTTGTATGGTCATGACTACGATCCCGATACAGAAATTACTATCACCGCTGGAGGCACTCAAGGAATCCTGACGGCAATCTTGTCATGCGTGGGCGCTGGCGACGAAGTTGTCATCATCGAGCCTGCTTACGATAGCTATCGCCCTTCGATTGAGATGGCTAGTGGAAAAGTAATCGCTGTATCTTTGATTGCCAATCG
The DNA here is from genome assembly GCF_002281105.1 of Polynucleobacter sp. 35-46-11. Taxonomy (NCBI): domain Bacteria; kingdom Pseudomonadati; phylum Pseudomonadota; class Betaproteobacteria; order Burkholderiales; family Burkholderiaceae; genus Polynucleobacter; species Polynucleobacter sp. 35-46-11. Next base: position 1,345 of record NZ_NCFJ01000228.1, on the reverse strand, counting down.
TGATGATCAAGGCCGCGTTAATTCTTACTCAATACCTTGGGATGATTTGACCAAAGCAGTTAATCCAAAGACACGACTCGTCATCATCAACACTCCGCATAATCCAACTGGAATGATTTGGCAGAAGACCGATCTAGACCGCCTGGCAAATTTAGTGAGAGATACCAATGCGCTGATCTTAAGTGATGAGGTCTACGAGCATATGGTGTACGACGGACATCAACACGCCAGCATAGCCAGCCATCCTGAATTAGCGGCGCGAAGTTTCTTGATATCAAGTTTCGGTAAAACCTACCATGTCACCGGCTGGAAAGTAGGTTATGTAGCTGCACCTGCAGCGATGATGGCGGAGTTTCGCAAGATACATCAATTCAATGTCTTCACAGTAAACACGCCAATGCAATATGGTTTGGCCAAGTACCTTGAGAATGCGGAGCACTACTTAGGGCTGTCATCCTTTTATCAGGCTAAGCGGGATTTCTTTAGCAAAGGCTTAACTCAAACAGGCTTTGAATTATTGCCAGCACCAGCAACCTATTTTCAGTGCGTTAACTACACTAATTTGCAGATCCCTCAAGCCAAGATGGGCGAAGCGGATTTCTGCTCTTGGCTTACTACCAAGATTGGTGTCGCCGCTATTCCAGTATCTGCTTTCTATGCTCATCCGGTTGAGTCCGGCGTTATCCGTTTTTGTTTTGCTAAAAAAGAAGAAACGCTTTCAAAAGCATTAGAGCGTTTACAAACCCTGTAGAAGAGGAATCCATCATGGCAATAAGCAAACCCAAGAAAGACATCATTGATGTTTATAGCTGGCCGACACCAAACGGTCATAAAGTTCACATCATGCTTGAAGAGTGTGGCTATAAATTAGATAAAGACTGGATTGCCCATCCAATTGATATTGGTGCAGGCGATCAGTTCAAGCCAGAATTCTTGGCCATTAGCCCAAATAATAAGATTCCTGCCATCGTTGATCCGCAAGGGCCTGATGGCAAACCGATCCATCTTTTTGAGTCCGGAGCAATACTGCTCTACCTAGCTTCCAAAACAGGGAAGTTTTTACCCAAATCCACTCGAGGTAAATATGAAGTCTTGCAATGGCTCATGTTCCAAATGGGTGGCTTGGGACCCCTATTGGGTCAAAACCACCACTTTCGAATCTATGCACCAGAAAAAATTGACTATGCAATCACTCGATATACCAATGAAGCCAAGCGCTTATATGGCGTGGTCGACCATCAACTGAAAGATAATCCTTATATTGCTGGTAAAAATTATTCGATAGCCGATATCGCTATTTTTCCATGGACGAGAAATTGGAAAAACCAAGGCATTGATATTAATG
>NZ_NCFJ01000227.1:0-3977 GCF_002281105.1 Polynucleobacter sp. 35-46-11 | reverse complement strand
ATGTATCCAGCTGCTGGAGAGGCTAAAAACGCCACTGCCTGAGCCACATCCTCTGGGCTACCTAGGCGAGCTAAAGGAATGTTCGCTTTTAGCGAATTTTGTTGCTCTTCGCTCAATGCACGGGTCATATCAGTATCAATAAATCCAGGCGCCACACAGTTCACCGTGATATTTCGGCTACCAATTTCACGGGCCAGGGCACGAGTCATTCCAGATACACCTGATTTAGCAGCGGCGTAATTGGCCTGTCCAGGGTTACCCATGTGACCAACAATCGAGGTAATGTTAATAATGCGACCACCGCGGGCTTTCATCATTGGGCGCATTACCGCCTGTGACAAACGAAAAACAGCACTTAAGTTGGTATCGATCACATCAGTCCACTCGTCTGTTTTCATACGCATGGCTAGGTTATCGCGGGTGATGCCAGCGTTATTCACCAAAATGTTGATACCGCCAAAATCTTTGACGATCAAATCAATGATGTCCTCACAAGCTTTTGGGTCAGTCACATTCAATACTTCACCACGACCACCGCTCGCTTGTAAACGTGCATTGATTGCTTTGGCACCATCTTCGGACGTGGCAGTACCAATTACTTTGGCGCCACATTTCACCAACTCATCTGCAATGGCCTGACCAATTCCGCGCGATGCACCTGTCACCAATGCAATTTGTCCGCTTAAATCAAGATTCATAGTTATCTTCCGCTGTTTCTTTATTGTTTCAAGAGTGTATTTTTACTTTACCGCAGTCAATGCCTCATTGAGACTGACTTCATCAAAAATAGGTAGCCCAATAACTTTCTCATTGATGCGCTTAGTCAGCCCAGCTAATACCTTGCCTGGACCACACTCAATCACTTGAGTGATACCTTGTTGCGCCATGGCATTGATCGTCTCTTGCCAGCGAACTGGCTTAGCAGCTTGACGCACTAAGGCATCCTTAATCGCCGCTGGATCATTGAGAACATTCACATCAACATTATTGACTACTGAAATAGTGGGGACCTTAAATTCAATCTCAGCCAAGTAGCCTTTGAGTTTTTCAGAAGCAGGCTGTAGCAATGATGAATGAAATGGTGCGGAAACTGGTAATGGCAAAGCGCGTTTCGCGCCAGCCGCCTTGAGCAATTCACAGGCCTTAGTCACCGCATCAGTTCCACCAGCAATCACTACCTGACCTGGGGCATTGAAGTTCACCGCTTCGACTACGCCACCGGATGCTGTAGCAGCTTCAGCACAAACCGTCTTCACAATTGCATCATCCAAACCCAAGATCGCAGCCATGCCACCAGTACCAACTGGAACCGCTGTTTGCATTGCTTCAGCACGAAAGCGCACCAAAGGCACAGCATCCTTGAAAGAGATTACGCCAGCAGCAACCAAAGCGGAGTACTCACCCAAGCTATGACCAGCCATCATCTGAGGAACAGCGCCACCAGAGGCCAACCATGCGCGATAAAAAGCGATCGCTGCAGTCAACATCACAGGCTGTGTATTGGTTGTTAAAGATAATGCTTCTGCAGGGCCTTCAGCAATCAGCTTTGCAACATCTTCACCCAGAGCTTCTGAAGCCTCCTGAAGGGTCGCACGAACTTCAGGGCGATCAGCAATCGTGTTGAGCATCCCAACTGATTGGGAACCTTGGCCTGGAAATACAAATGCAAATGTCATATGAATAGTCGCTGAATAATAGTTGTGAATATATTTTTAGCTTTAGCGCTTTGCTTTGATATTTTGCTTTAGCGCTTCGCTTTAGTATTTAATGACTGCGGCACCCCAAGCAAAGCCACCGCCCACACCCTCCAGTAGAAGGTGTTGACCACGTTGAATTTGACCAGAGCGAACTCCAACATCCAAAGCAAGCGGTATGGATGCAGCGGAGGTATTACCGTGCTCATGGACTGTCACAATGACATTGTCCATCGACATGCCCATCTTGCGAGCCGTGCTCTCCATGATGCGAATATTGGCTTGGTGTGGCACCAACCAATCAACTTGTTCTGGCTTGAGATTGGCTTTTTCTAGCGCCTCATGCGCAACTTGCTCAAGCACCTTAACCGCCAGCTTAAATACCGCAGGACCATCCATAGTTAAGTAAGCGGAACCATCTACACCACCCTGCTTAGCACGCCCTGGTACGCACAGGATATCGCGCTGACTACCATCAGCATGTAAGGCTGTTGCCAAAATGCCTGGTTCTTTTGAAGCTTCGAGAATCACTGCCCCAGCACCATCACCAAACAACACAGAAGTGGTGCGATCTTGAAAATCCAAAATACGGGAGAATGTTTCTGCGCCAAGAACCAATACTTTTTTGTAAGTCCCTGTACGAATAAATGCATCTGCAATCGCGAGGGCATAAGTAAAGCCAGCGCATACTGCCTGGACATCAAATGCCGCACAATTAGTATGGGCGCCCAACTTATCTTGCACTACGCAAGCGGTACTGGGGAAGCCGCCTAAATGATCTGGCGTAGATGTCGCCAAAATAATTAAATCAAGATCTTCTGAGGTATAGCCAGCAGTCTCTAATGCTGCTTGAGCAGCTTTGACCGCTAAGTCACTGGTCAGTTGATTGTCTGCAGCAAAGTGACGCGCAGAAATTCCGCTACGAGTCACAATCCATTCGTCGCTGGTCTCGAGACCAATCTTAGCTAAACGCTCAACGAGATCCTGATTAGTTAATCGCTGCTCTGGCAGATAACTTCCAGTTCCCGCTATCCGTGAAAAAGTACTCATGATTATTTTGTCTCCGCCACAAAAGCTTGAGCGATGCGCTCTACCATGCGATTCTTTGCCGCTTCATATGCACGATCAAGCGCAAAACCAAATGCAAAACGATCTGCCGAGCCATGACTCTTAATGACGCAACCGCGCAAACCTAAAAGTACTGCCCCGTTGTAGCGACGATGATCTACACGCTTGCGTACACGCAAGAGCGGTACCATGGCGCAGATCGCCATTAACTTCGTAAGCCATGATCGATTAAATTCTTGTTTGATTAAACCACTCATCATCTTCGCCAAGCCTTCGCTTGCCTTGAGGACCACATTCCCAACAAAACCGTCGCACACCACAATATCCGTAGTGCCTTTAAAAATATCATTACCTTCTACGTTGCCATAAAAGTTTAAGTTAGTTTGGCGTAGCAACTCACTCGTCTGCTTCACCACTTCATTCCCTTTAATGACTTCTTCTCCAATATTGAGAAGGCCGATTGAAGGGTTTTGCGTGCCATCAACTACCTGAACCATAACGTTAGCCATTTGCGCAAACTGCACCAAATGCATGGGCTCGCAATCTGCATTAGCACCTAAATCCAGCATAGTGGTGCCGCGCCCTTTTTCGTTGGGGATCGCCGTAGCAATCGCAGGACGATCAACACCATCTAAGGTTTTGAGAATGTAACGAGAGATAGCCATTAAGGCTCCCGTATTGCCAGAAGAGATGATCGCGTCAGCTAGACCCTCTTTAACTTGCTCGATCGCTACGCGCATCGAAGAATCTTTTTTACGACGTAGTGCCACCTCAATGGGATCATCCATCAAGACAACCTCACTGGCGGAAATAATTTGAATGCGCTCCATTGGCGCTTTTGGAAATTGGCTCAAGGCTTGCTTGAGCGCTTCCGGATTACCAACTAAGGCAATCTTCACATCAGCATGTTTTTCAAGAAAATCACAACAGGCGGGGACCGTAACAACTACCCCGTGATCGCCGCCCATGGCATCGATAGCAAGAGTGACGCTCATAAAATCAGGTATTGCTGCAAGTGGTTTTATCCAAGAAAAAAGCGGCTTTTATGTGAGCCGCTTCTATCTTTTTAGACTAAAAAATTAGTCGTTTTTGGTTTTAACAACTTTACGGCCACGGTAGTAGCCGTTTGGTGAGATGTGGTGGCGCAAATGAGCCTCACCAGTTGTGGCTTCAACAGCCGTAGCAGGTGCGGTCAAAAAGTCGTGCGCACGGTGC
>NZ_NCFJ01000226.1:0-3978 GCF_002281105.1 Polynucleobacter sp. 35-46-11 | reverse complement strand
TTGAAAGGCGATAACGCTGACCAAGACGCTGGTATCAACATCGTATTGCGCGCAATGGAAGAGCCAATTCGTATCATCGTTTCTAACGCAGGCGACGAAGCCAGCGTAGTTGTAAATGCAGTATTGGCTAGCAAGGGCAATAACGGCTACAACGCAGCAACTGGTGAATACGGCGACCTCGTAGCTCAAGGTGTAATCGATCCAACTAAGGTAACAAAAACTGCACTAGTTAATGCAGCTTCTGTGGCAGCCCTATTGTTGACTACTGATTGCGCAATCTGCGAAGCACCAAAGGATGATTCCGCTGGCGGTGGCATGCCTGATATGGGCGGCATGGGTGGTATGGGTGGAATGGGCGGCATGATGTAGTTGCCGTAAATTTCCTCAGCCATCTAGCTGTAGAAACTAAAACGCCTGGTTCAAAAGACCGGGCGTTTTTTTATTGCTGAATAAGGTTAGCTCCAAATTTACTTTTCCCGAATGGTTAAGGGGGCTCCAACCATTCCCGCATAGACAACAATTAAGTCGACCGGTTCAGAGCCTGGGTTTGAGCCGTAGTGCCATTCTTTAAAAAGCTCAACCAGTGGCTCACCGGCTTTTAGTGTTATTTTTTCACCAGTTTTTGTAAAGATATTGAGTTCACCTTTTAGTAAAACGCCGGCATTAATGACGGGATGCATATGCATTGGTATCGATGCACCTGGGCCAAATCTATATCGAATGATGGTGATTTCAGGTTGACCCTCGCCATATGGGGGGAGCTTCGCACCATTCCAAGACGTTGTCGTTTTGATTAATACATTGGCTTCAATGCCGGGAATATCGGTGTAGTAGTGTTTTCGATTGTCATCGGCGAGAACAAGCTGAGATAGCATTAATGCAAAGCAAAATGACGGGTATTTGAGTAAGCGCATGGGAGGGGTCTTTCTTGGCCTCAAGCATAAAAAAATGACTAGTAAGTTTATTTACTAGCCATTCTGATTCACTACCGTGACATCTTCAATTTGTTTGCATTAGCTAACAGACTTCACCATATCTTCCACAACCTTCTTAGCATCACCGAAGACCATCATGGTTTTGTCCATGTAGAAGAGTTCGTTATCAAGACCGGCATAACCTGCAGCCATGGAGCGCTTATTGACGATGATCGTTTTAGCTTTAAATGCTTCCAAGATCGGCATGCCGAAGATTGGGCTACCTGGCGTACGAGCGGCAGGGTTCACCACGTCGTTTGCACCAAGCACCAACACTACGTCAGCTTGACCAAAGTCGCTGTTGATGTCTTCCATCTCAAATACTTGATCGTATGGAACTTCAGCTTCAGCTAAGAGTACGTTCATGTGACCAGGCATACGACCTGCCACTGGATGAATTGCGTACTTTACGGTGACGCCATGGTGGGTGAGCTTCTCTGTTAATTCTTTCAGAGCATGCTGAGCACGCGCAACTGCCAAGCCATAGCCAGGAACAATCACGACGGTGTCAGCATTCTCCATTAGGAAGGCTGCATCTTCTGGAGAGCCAGTTTTGTAGTTCTTTGGGCCACCATCATCAGCGCCACCAGCAGAAGCTTCAGCACCAAAGCCGCCAAGCAATACTGCCAAGATGGAGCGGTTCATTGCCTTACACATGATGTAAGACAAAATTGCACCAGAAGAGCCTACGCAAGCACCGGCAATAATCAAAACTGGATTGTTCAATGTGAAACCAATACCAGCCGCTGCCCAACCAGAGTAGCTATTGAGCATTGATACAACCACTGGCATGTCTGCGCCACCGATTGGAATGATCAATGTCACGCCCAACACCAATGCAATTGCACACATCACCAAGAACGCTTCGTGGCTGCCTGTCATGAAATACATGACGCCGCCACCAACCATACCAATTGCTAGTATGAGGTTCAGTAAATGTTGACCAGCAAATGTCACTGGCTTGCCACTGACTTTGCCAGATAATTTTCCGAAGGCGATGATAGAGGCGGTAAAGGTAATTGCACCAATAAATGCACCAATAAAGAGTTCAATCTTTTGCGCACCGGTATGGTCATGAGCTGGGTTGTAAACCGCTGCGATAGCGATCAAGACCGCCGACAAGCCAACGAAGGAGTGCATGAGCGCTACGAGCTCTGGCATCTTGGTCATCTGCACACGCTTAGCAGCAATTGTTCCAATGATGGCGCCGCCAACAATTGCACCAATGATCAATGAGAAGACTGGCTTAAAGTCCGGAATCATGAAGGTGGTGATTACGGCAAGCAACATGCCGATCATGCCAAAGGTATTACCTTGGCGGGAGGTTGTTGGTGATGACAATCCACGCAAGGCGAGGATGAACAGCACCGATGAAATGAGATAGGAAATCGCGGTTATGTTTGACATTATTGTGGTCTCTATATAGATCTTGTTCTAGTTTTATTTAGTTCCAGCTGCATCAGCTTTAGGAGCTTTTTTCTTGAACATTTCAAGCATGCGGCGGGTAACCATAAAGCCACCAAAAATATTGATTGAGGCCAAAAAGACTGCAATCGCACCAATAATGCTGGTAAGGGTAATTTCATCACCACCGATTACTTCGGTTTGTAGCAAGGCGCCGACAATGATGATTCCAGAGATGGCATTCGTAACTGCCATGAGTGGGGTATGTAATGCTGGGGTGACGTTCCAAACCACGTGGTAGCCAACAAAAATAGCCAACACAAATACAGTGATGTTTTGGACTGTGAGGATGCTTTGAAAAGCAGCGAGATCCATGATATTTCCTTTGAAAATTCTTTATTAGTTGTTACGGACGGCTTGGCCATCACGACACATGAGACAGGCGGAAACGATATCGTCATCCGTTGGGATTACCAACTTCGCTTCTGCATCAACGATCAGCTTCATGAAGTCGAGTAAGTTACGCGCATACAAAGCAGAGGCATCAGCAGCTACCATGCTGGCGAGGTTGGTGTAACCAACAATCTTCACACCATTTTTCACGATGATCTTGTCAGCTTCTGTCAGGGGGCAGTTGCCTGAGCCGTTGTCACCGCGACCAGCCGCTAAGTCGATCACGATAGAGCCTGGCTTCATATTAGCAACGGTATCGCTGTGTAATAAGACTGGTGGCTTACGACCCGGAATTAAGGCGGTAGTAATGACGATGTCCGCTTGTTGAGCGCGCTCGGCAACTAAAGCTGCTTGACGCTTCATCCAAGCTTCTGGCATTGGGCGAGCATAACCACCAACACCTTGGGCGATTTCGCGTTCTTCATCTGTCTCGTAAGGTACGTCAACAAACTTGGCGCCAAGAGATTCAATCTGTTCTTTAGCAGCAGGGCGCACATCAGATGCTTCGATGACGGCGCCTAAACGCTTTGCTGTCGCAATAGCTTGAAGGCCGGCAACACCAGCACCCAAGATGAGTACGCGTGCTGCTTTAACAGTTCCAGCAGCAGTCATGAGCATTGGCATAAAGCGCTGATATTCATTAGCTGCGACCATCACCGCTTTGTAACCTGCGATATTGGCTTGTGAGGACAGAACATCCATGCTTTGGGCGCGAGTAGTGCGCGGAGCAGCCTCTAGAGAGAATGCAGTCACACCTTGCGCAGCCATGGCGGCAATATTGTCGCTATCAAATGGATCCAGCATGCCAAGGAGTACGCTGCCAGATTTAATTTGCTTAAGCTCGGCTGCTTCGGGCGCACGCACCTTAAGAACAATCTCAGCGCCAAAGGCATCGGCAGCATTACCAATAGCGGCACCAACTGCTTCGTACGCAGAATCTGGCTGGCTGGCTGTAACACCTGCATCCTTTTGAATAACAACCGTATGGCCTTGGCCAATTAGTTTCTTAACGGTTTCCGGTGTGGCGGCAACCCGAGTTTCCCCAGGTCTGATTTCCAGCGGTACTCCTATGCGCATGGCATGTCTCCAAATGCTAATGATTCAAAAAAAATCTATTTTAGGTATATATACGCGAATACACATATAT
>NZ_NCFJ01000225.1:0-3987 GCF_002281105.1 Polynucleobacter sp. 35-46-11 | reverse complement strand
GGCAGTTCGCGTACCTCTGTATGGCCCTTTCTATTGGGGTAGGTGTTGTCACGACGCTATTGAGTAAAGAACCAGTGCGCGTTGAGTTAGCAAAGGCCCCCAAGGCCATTATCAAAATTCATAGTGCCTTTGATCCCAGTAAGCCAAAGATAAGGGGTTACTTCAAAGCGCCATTCATTTGATGCCTTAGGGATTGGAGAGACTTCTTGGGCAAGAGCAAAACTTGAGGAAGCCAGTAGTGCGAGGATTCCAAAGAAAGTCTTAAAGAGGGGGTTTTTCATAGTGGGCGAATAATTCAGAATTAAAAAGGTAATAAAAATAACAATCGCTATTTTAAAGGGCTTTATCTATTTAAAGGCTTATTGGAAACCCCAATAATGAGTGTTTCTGCAATTCAATCCAGCCTCCACTAAACTCACCCAAAACAACCCCGAATACCCTAAAAGGATAACAAATGAGCTTAATTGATAAATTGCAGTGGCGCTACGCCACTAAAAAGATGGATTCCGAAAAACTGGTTCCAGAAAATAAGGTCGAGCAAATCCTCGAAGCTATTCGCCTAACTGCAAGCTCAAGCGGACTTCAGCCCTACGAGGTGATTGTCATTACCAATAAAGATATTCTCCAGAAGATTAGAGCAGTTGCTAATGACCAGTCTCAAGTCACTGATTGCTCTCATTTACTCGTTTTTGCCGCATGGGATAACTACACCGCAGACCGCATCAATGCTGCGTTTGATATGACTGAATCTATTCGTAACTTTACGAGCGAATCTGGCACTGCATATCGCCAAATGCTGCTTAAAGCATATCCGGCTCGAGACGCTGAAACAAACTTTACTCACGCTGCTAAGCAGGCCTATATTGGTTTAGGTACGGCTCTAATTGCTGCAGCCTATGAACAAGTAGACTGCACTCCTATGGAAGGCTTTAATCCACCGGCAGTAGATGACATTCTGAATCTGTCTGCCAAGGGCTTACGAAGCGTCATCTTGCTCCCCTTGGGATATCGCAATGCCGATGAGGATTGGCTTGTCAAACTCAAAAAGGTGCGGAGAGCGAAAGAGCAATTCATCTCTTGGATTAAATAAAGCAATATCAGTTTGCATTCAATCTAGATTAAATGCCCGGTCTTAACAAAGATCGTGCAACCTTCTTTACTAAAAGGTTGATGCAAGCTCATATGGGGGCTGCGAATCCATGAACCAGCTGGATAGCGTCCATGCTCATCCTCAAATACGCCATCCACTACAAAAATCTCTTCGCCGCCATAATGCTTGTGTGGGTTGAAGTAAGTTTGAGGAGCCCACCTAACTAATGTAGAGCCCGCACCCTGTCTCATCAGCGGCATTACGGTTAAACCAGGCACCATCCCTTGAAACCATGGTGCAGAATGGGTATCCACAATCTCGCGCTCAATCTGCTCAGATCCCAAGTGTCGTAACTTTACAAAAAGAGTACAGCCATTCTCGCTAAAAGGTGCATGAGACGAGCCAGGAGGATTCATGATGTAGGTACCGGCTGGATAGTTGCCAGTCTCATCACAAAATACTCCATCTAACACCAAGATCTCTTCTCCAAATTCATGGGTATGGGTTGGAAACTTCGCACCAGCTTCGTATCTAACGATCGAAGTAGCTCTCGCCACCTCATCGCCCTGACGATCAAGCATGCGCCTCTCGATACCTACGGAAGGGCTTGAAATCCACGGTAGGTCTTGATGATTCAGCACTACACGCTTACTGTAGTCAGAATAAATATCCATAAAAATCTTTTCAGTAATAAATTGTTAGATACAAGAATAACAATGGATTGAAATTATTGCTCAAAAGAAAAAACCACCCGAAGGTGGTTTTCTTACTATAGAGAATTACTAAGCCTACTTTTGAGGGCAACTATTTGCCAATGGTTTTCCAGCAATACGATCCTTGACCCAGTCAAGATACATCGGGGCTGAAACTCCGGGAGTCGTAAAGTGTGTCTGCTCTCCTGGCAGCTGAATTCTTCCTACATTTGCACCCATACTGCACATTTGCTTCTGATAAAGCTCATGCATGATTGGAGGAACTGCGGTATCTTTTGTACCCCAATAAATCACAACAGGTGCAGTAGGTTTTACCGGCTTAACACTGCCATTAACAAATGCCTTGACCCATGCCAAGGAGTTGCTTGGTTCTGGCTTCAGGAGAGTTTTATAGTTATCCCCATAAGCATAACTAAAGGTATCCGCTAGAACATGCATGCACTTGTTTCTAGATAATTTATCTACCACTTTTACACCCTCATCAGTCAGCACATCGGATAGCTTCAGATCAGGAAAAGCCGCCTCTGTACCCCACAGTCCCATCATATAGTGGGCGAACAGAAATACGTTTGGCACATTAGCCTGGGTAAAGCCATTCATGAGTTTTTTCGCACCTGCCTCATCAGCCGGTACATTTGGAAGCATGGCTGCTACATCTTCTGGTGCCAACGCCACAAATCCTAGATATTGCAGATTATCTGCTGCAGTGCCTTGAAGGACTTGGTAGTCTGGCAGGCTTGCGGCAGCAATAGTAGCGCCACCACCCTGAGACCAACCATACACTACAGTCTTTTTACCGGCGCCCACTTCTTTCATAGAGCTGGCAGCTCTTGCAGAATTAATAACGTCCCTTCCGTTTGTTTGTGCCACAGCATACTGATGCTTGCCACCGCCACCCAAGCCTTGGTAGTCTGTAGCAACAACAACATATCCTTGATTGATGAACTCTTGACCATTGGGAATTCCGTAATCGGTCCAAGAGTTACCGTCCATCAGGAAATATTCATTTAACGCAGCCGTTGGATCAATAATTTGAGATGGTCCACAGTTTTGAGCCGAACCTGTTGTGCCATGTGCCCAAGCCAATATTGGCCTTCCTTCTTTTGGGCTTGGTCCAACAGGCGCGATGATGGTCCCAGTAGCAATCGTTTTACGACCAGCCACATCAGATGAGATATAAGCAATCTTCCAAGCCTGCGCACCTTTTACAGATGTTGCAATTTTCTCTTTAGAGATGACTTGACCCAACTTACCTTCAGGAGCCATTTTCATGACGGAGGCATAAAAAGGTGGCATTGGTGGATCGGCATATACAGTGGAAGACAAGATGCCTAGGACTGCGCTGAGTACTACTAGTAAAAGTTTAGTAATTTTTTTCATGATTCATAAAGATAGAAGAAGCTATAAGTTCAATATTAAACGACAACTCTACATACTAAATTAGGGACGAACATACAGATCTTTACCATTCTTAATTGTCTTCACAATCTGAATATCTTTAATCTCCATTGGATCTACTTTCAATGGATTGCGATCAAGCAGAACCATATCGGCAAGCTTGCCGGCGGCAATACTACCCTTTGATGCCTCTTCTTTGTATTGATATGCAGCTACAGAAGTAAATGCACGAAGAGCAATATAAGGGTCGATACGTTGATCAGGACCCAAAACTCCCCCTCCGTAGATATTACGGTTTACAGCAGTTCCAATCGTAAACAAGGCACTTGGACCAGATGAAGGAGTGTCATTGTGAATACCAAATTGCATTCCCTTTGCATGGGTCAAATTGAGCGGCACCATATTACTAGCTCTCTCATCGCCTAGAATTTTTCTATATACATCACCATACATCCAAATGTGATTAGGCATAAATTGAGGAAGAATTTTATTGGCCTTGTATTGGTCTAATTGATCATCACGGATAAAGAATGAGTGTGCAATCGCCGTTCTGCGATCTTCAGTAATACCCGTTTCTCGGATTGCCTTGGCAATACCAGCAAGAGTCATGTCAATCCCTGCATCGCCATTGGAATATCCGTAATACTGAATATTTTTTTCATACGCCAGCTTTGCGTAATGATCAACCAAAGCCTGGGTAGCAACAGCCATACCGCGCCAATCTTTTGGGAACCCCGAAGTGTCGTTATAAGGCTTAGTAAAGTACGCCAAACGTAATTGAGGTGC
>NZ_NCFJ01000224.1:0-4000 GCF_002281105.1 Polynucleobacter sp. 35-46-11 | reverse complement strand
ACGGCGGGCGTGCCGGCGTCGCTCACATACGCCACGCGTTCGCCGCGCTGCAGCCGTTCGATCACCAGCCCGGCGGCCTGGGCCTCGTTGTGCTCGTGCCGCATGAACCTACTGTTGCCCAGGTATCCACCATCGTGCCTTCACCGACATAAGCGCCAATATTGACGTAGGAAGGCATTAAAACAGCATTTTTACCAATAAATGAGCCACGACGAGCCATTGCAGGAGGAACTACGCGAAAACCGCCATTGGCGAAGTCTTGAGCGGTGTAGTGCTCAAACTTGCTAGGAACCTTGTCGTAGAACTGGGTATAGCCACCAGCACCCATTGGTTTATTGTCTTCTAGGCGAAAAGAGAGCAAAACTGCCTTTTTCACCCACTGGTTTACCTCCCATTTGCCAACGCTACGGCGCTCCGCTACGCGAATGCTGCCTGTATTGAGACCCTCTAGGACGGCATTGACGGCGTTACGGATTTCTCCAGAAACGGCCTCAGGGGACAGGTTTGCGCGGTTTTCCCAGGCTTGTTCGATGATGCTTTGTGGTGATTGGCTCATGCTTTTTAGTTAACTATCAGATTGTTAAGGGGTTTTGCCCCTGGAAGTAGATTAATCATTATATCGGTGGGGCAAAAACCCGTGTAGGTAGATCTAAGCTTGCTATCATCTTCCCACTTTAGTAATAATTTTTACCCCCTTATTTGAACCCCCTTTTTCCCTGCAAAGTACGCCGTGCAACTGAAATCCATCAAACTTTCCGGCTTTAAGTCATTTGTCGATCCGACCCAATTTGAAATGCCAGGTCAATTGATCGGCGTTGTGGGTCCTAATGGTTGCGGAAAGTCCAACATTATTGATGCAGTACGTTGGGTTTTGGGGGAGTCCCGAGCCAGTGAGTTGCGTGGTGAATCCATGCAGGACGTTATTTTTAATGGCTCTGGTTTGCGTAAACCTTCTGGGCGTGCCAGTGTAGAACTCATTTTTGACAATTCAGATGGTCGCGCACAAGGGCAGTGGAGTGCATTTACTGAGCTGGGCGTGAAACGCGTCTTGACTCGTGATGGCAACTCGAGCTACTACGTCAACAATCAAGTTGTCCGTCGTAAAGATATTCAAGATATTTTCTTGGGAACGGGCATGGGCCCAAGAGGCTACGCGATTATTGGGCAGGGCACGATCAACCGCATCTTGGAAGCAAAGCCAGAAGAACTGCGTGTTTTCTTGGAAGAAGCTGCAGGCGTTTCAAAATACAAAGAGCGTCGCAAAGAAACCGCCTCTCGACTTGAAGACACCAAAGAAAATTTAGTACGCGTAGAAGACATCCTGCGTGAGCTTGATCAACAACTCACGCGTTTAGAAAAGCAGGCTACAGTAGCTGAGCGTCATGCTGAACTTTCTGCAGAGATGAAATCTCAGCAACAGTTACTCTGGTTTGTGCGTCAGACTGAGGCTGGTAAAGAGCAGGAGCGTCATGCCAATGGCATTCGTGACACTCAAGTCCATTTAGAAGAGCAGACGGCAAAAATGCGTCATGCTGAAACTGAGCTCGAGACCATGCGCACCGAACAGTACGCATTGCAAGATAAGGTTTCTCAAGCGCAAGGTGACTTGTATCAAACCAACGCTGATGTCAGCCAAGTAGAGTCACAGATTCGTTATGTGCAAGAAGCACGTCAGCGTCTACAACAGCAATCCCAAGATTTACTAGCTCAATTACAGCGCTGGACTGTGCAAGAAACAGATGCTGCACAAGCTCAACGCACTGCAGAGCAAGAGCTCAGTCTGGCTGCAGAAAAAGAGCAAACATTAATAGCGGAATTATCTGGCTTGCAAGAGCAGATGCCAGCTCGCGAAGAGTCCTATCAAGTCTACTCACGAGAACTCAATGATGCCCGCGAGAGCTTGGCAACCATCGATCAGCGCTTAGCAAGTCTAAGTGAACGCGTTAAAGCAATTACCACTCAAGTAGAAGAGCTCAAAGGGCGCGATAGTCGTCTTGAGGCTGAACTTGCTGGCATGCGTAGACCGGATGCTGAAGCATTACAGATGGCAATTGATCGCCACGCAATGGCTCAGCGAAAAGTTGATGAAGCAAGACAAAAAGCCGGTGAAGCACAACAGCGCGTTCCAGCTGCTGATGAGGCTCGTAATACTGCGCAACAGCAGATTCAATCAGCTAACCAAGAATTGGCTCAAACTGAAGCTAAATTAACTGCACTGACTGCATTGCAGGCCAGCGTTCAAGCGCAGGGCAAGATTGGTCCATGGCTTGAGAGCAAAGGCTTAAAAGAGAGCAAGCGTCTTTGGCAAGAACTCAAGGTGGAGAGTGGTTGGGAAGCTGCTTTGGAATCCGTATTACGTGAGCGCTTAGCGGCGGTAACGGCGAAGAGTGTCCAAGAAACTCTAGCTTTAGCCAATGATGCTCCCCCAAGCCGTTTAGCTATTTTGCTAACAGAAGATATCTCTCCTGCGCACACTACTGTGCCGGCGGATTTCACGCCACTATTGACTCGAGTTCAGAGCGCAGGCGCACCGCGTGTTGCAGGCGTATTGCAAGAGTGGTTAGATAACATCTACATTGCTAATAGCTTGGAAGATGCACTACATCGTCGCGAGAAGTTGCCAGCAGGTGGCGCCTTCGTTACTCAACAAGGCCATTTGGTGAGCCGTGTTGGTGTGCAGCTATACGCAGCAGACTCTGAGCAGGCTGGTATGTTGGCTCGTGCTCAAGAGATGGAAGGTCTCGAAAAGCAATTGCGTGCACAAAAGTTAATTCAGAGTGAGTTGCAAGGTGAGCTGGATCAATGTGTTTCTAATTACCAGGCTGCCCATCAAACTGCTGAGCAAACTCGTATTGCTGCAGAACAAGCTGTACAAGAAGTGCATGGCTTTGAAGTGGAAAGAATGCAGTTAACTCAAGCTGAAGAAAAGTACAGCCAGCGCGCTGAGCAAATTCAGGGTGAGTTAAGTGAGTTGCGCCAGCAAATGGAGCAGCTAACTCAAACTCAAGAGCAATCAGCAGAAGAGCTCGCTCAGTCTGAAGAATCTAAACAAGGCTTACAAGAGAATCTGGCGATTGCTCAGGAGAAGCTTGAGTTGGCTGCTCAAGAACGCGATCGTCTTCGTGAATCCTTACGCTCATCTGAGATGTCAGCTCAAGAGGCAGCTTTTGCAACCCGATCTTTACAGCAGCGTATTGCGGATTTACAGCGTGATCAAAGTACAGCGCGCGTCCAGATTATGGAGATTCAGGATAAGCAAGCTAGCTCTGAGCAAGAACTTGAAACTCTCAGCGATGATGAAGCGCAAGATAAATTGCAGGGCTTATTGTTGGCACGTAGTGCTCGTGAGGCTGCACTGGCAAATGCCCGTACTGAACAAGACGCTTTATTACATCAACTACGTGAAGCGGATGAAGTGCGCTTACAGATTGAGCGCAGTCTTCAGCCAATGCGCGACAAGGTGGTGGATTTACAGTTGCGTGAACAGGCTGCTCGCTTGAACTTTGAACAGTTTGCAACCTTACTTTCAGATGCCGAAGCAGACCTCACTGCATTGGAAGCTAGCTTTAGTCCCGACCTCAAGGTTGGAGCTTTGCAAACCGAAGTGAATCGTCTGAATACAGAAATTCAATCTCTAGGCCCAGTGAATATGGCTGCCTTAGATGAGCTTTCTAGCTCACGTGAGCGTAAGCAGTTCTTGGATGCGCAATCAGCAGACTTAAATGAAGCGATGCAGACATTGACTGATGCGATTGCGAAGATTGATGCAGAAACCCGTGATCTCTTGCAAGGCACTTTTGACCAAGTAAATACCCATTTTGGAAAACTCTTCCCTGAGCTATTTGGTGGCGGTCATGCAGAGTTGGTGATGACTGGTGAAGAAATCTTGGATGCAGGCGTTCAGGTGATGGCTCAGCCTCCCGGCAAGAAAAATAGTTCAATCTATTTACTCTCCGGTGGTGAAAAGGCCTTAACCGCAATTGCCTTAGTCTTCTCATTG
>NZ_NCFJ01000223.1:0-4000 GCF_002281105.1 Polynucleobacter sp. 35-46-11 | reverse complement strand
TTTGAGGTGGCGCTGTAAACCAGTTTGTTCAGTCTGCAAAAGAGACCTCCTTTCGATTTGTCGTTGGTAAATCACCAACGAGGCAAAGTCTAGGGAGGAGTGCACATCTACACTAGGGGATATAAATGCACAAAGTGCCTAAACAAATAAATGTGATTTGCAATACATGATGTCTCTACGTATGCACGGGCTTACCGGGGAATTATTAAATTTGGGATGACATCAGAATCCGTAATTTCCTACAGGGATTCCCCTTAAGGATTTATGAGTAAATTTGAAAGAATGACTTACTGACTAGCAATCAGATTTAAAACTTCAGCCGCCGCCGCCAAACCGCAGGATGCAGTCACCATCACTGTTGACCCGTAACCAGAACATGCAAGGCCACCACTAGCAACACCTGCGCGCGGCTCGTGAGAGTAGATTGCGCGAATGCCGATTTTTCTCTTCAAATTTCTAGAAAAGCCATGATCCTGTCTGAGGCCCTGACGCACCTTGGCTAATAAAGCGTCTTGCTCAGTTCTAGAAAGATCATCGCAACGAACAGAGGTCGGATCTGATTTTCCGCCAGCTGCACCACACATCACTACAGCACGCTGATTTTTGTTTGCCCAAACCGCTAAGGCAATTTTGGTTTGCACTGAATCCGTTGCATCTAAAACAATTGCATTTTCTGGAATCAAAGCATCCAAATTTTCTGGCTCCAAAAACGCATCATGTGTAGTAAGCATGATCTCCGGATTAATTTGGCGAATACGATCCGTCATTGCTTGTACTTTTGCTTTGCCATACTCGCCCTCTAAAGCATGTAGCTGACGATTGGTATTGCTTTCGGCAATATGATCGAAATCAATTAGGACAAGATGACCGATAGCAGTGCGAGCCAAAGCTTCAGCGGCCCAAGAGCCCACACCGCCTAATCCAGCCACTACTACTGTCGCATGACGAAAACGCTCACGCAGCTCTGGGCCGTATAGCCGAGCTACACCCCCAAAACGACGATCCCCTACGCTGTCCTCTATCTTGTCTTCTGCCATAGCTTCTCTTTATACTGAAAAAATGGACTCCATCGCTCAACTCCGCAAAAACTATACCTTTGGCCAGCTTTCAGAGACTGAAGTTCCACCGAATCCACTAAGCCTATTTCAGCTTTGGTTTGATCAGGCCGTCAAGGCGGAGTGTCCTGAACCCAACTCGATGACTTTGGCAACTGCAGATGCGGCAGGCAATCCATCAGCCCGTATTGTCTTACTAAAAGGTGCAGATAGCGCTGGCTTTACCTTCTTTACCAATTACGAAAGCCAAAAAGGCAAAGAGTTGGCCGCTCGTCCTCATGCCGCCTTGTTATTTCATTGGCATGAGCTAGAGCGTCAAGTTCGCATCAAAGGTGTGGTTGAGCGTGTCAGCCCTGCCGAGAGCGATGAATACTTCCACTCGCGCCCAGCAGCCTCCCGAATTGGGGCATGGGCTTCACCGCAAAGTGCTGAGATTCCGAATCGAGAGTTTCTGGAGGAAGCTGAAAAGCGTTTCGCAGCAGATTTCGGAGATAGGCCTCCAAGACCAGAGCATTGGGGTGGATATCGTCTACACCCTACTGAAATTGAATTCTGGCAAGGCCGTCCTTCACGCCTGCATGACCGCATCCACTATCAACTCGATGGTGCTCAATGGCGGATTGCTCGCCTAGCACCTTAAAGGATTGGCGGACGCTTAATCCGATTACTCTAGCGAAACTCCGGCGCGATCAAGGATTGAAACTTTGCTCTAAATTTCGCCAATTTGGGCGCAACGACTGCCATGCAGTATCCCTGCCCTGGATGCTGACGAAAGTAATTTTGATGATAGTCCTCAGCCGGATAAATAACGGGAGCAATATCAATTTGAGTCACCAACGGATTGGCATAGATCTTTGCATCCTCCAATTCTTTAATTACCACATGAGCGATTGCACTTTGGCTATCGCTATGCGTAAAAATCACTGAGCGATATTGGGTACCATGATCATTACCTTGATAGTTCAAGGTAGTTGGATCATGAATAACAAAAAATATTTCCAATAAATCACGATAAGAGACTTCTGTCGGATCGAAATAGACATCTACAATTTCTGCGTGACCTGTTTGCCCCGAGCATACAGACTCATAATCGGGATTAGCCATTGCACCTCCTGCATACCCTGAAACGACCGCGCTTACCCCGGAAATTTGCTGATAAACCGCTTCGAGACACCAAAAACAGCCGCCGCCCAAAGTGGCGCGCTCAAGAGTTGGGTGGTTTTTAAAGATAGTTTCGTTCATGCCTTTATCCTAATACCTTATTCAATCGTTTGCTTGCCATACAGAAACCCATGTCCATAAATCGCTTCACACTCCAATTAGATGAAATCAAGGCAGCTTATGCCGCAGAACCGAACCCTACATTAGAGGTTCGCCTTGAGCGAATTGGGCGGATTGAGCAAATGATTACTGCCAATGAAGAAAAAATCTGCAAAGTCTTGGCTGCAGACTTCGGCACTCGCCACTCAATTGAGAGTCGACTTCTTGAGTTTCAAATGATTTATCAGGCTTGCAAACATGTTCGCAAGCACCTCAAAGATTGGATGAAGCCGCAACTCGTAGCAACACCTGGATTCTTAGGCTCCTCTCACGCTTGGACACAAATGCAATCTATGGGTGTCGTGGGCATTATGAGTCCTTGGAATTATCCAGTTCAACTAGCGCTTGTTCCAGCCATTGCAGCTTTTGCGGCGGGTAACCGTGTTTGGCTCAAACCCTCAGAAAGAAGTTCACGTACATCTGGATTCTTAGCAACATTAATTCAAGAATATTTTCACCCAAGCGAATTTTGTGTCAGCGTTGGCGGCACTGAAGTTGCAGAATATTTTGCAGCGCTCCCATTTGACCATCTCTTTTTTACTGGCTCAGGAGACATTGGCAAAAAGGTTATGCGTGCAGCTGCAGATCACCTGACACCGATTACCCTTGAGCTCGGCGGCAAATCACCAGCGATTGTTGACCCCTCAGCCAATCTCAAAGATGCTGCTGCCAGCATCATTTACGGCAAGCTGGTGAATGGCGGTCAAACCTGCATTGCGCCTGACTATGCAGTAGTTCATGCAAGTGATTGCGAGGCATTTATCCAGGAGTTACAAAATGCAGCTCAGAAACAATTCCGCAATCCAGAGGAGTTGACTGGCGCTATTGATGAACATCAGCTTGCACGTTGGCATCAGCTTGTTCAAGATGCGGTAGATCGTGGTGCACAGGCAATTCAACTCATCTCATCTCCTGACAATTCCGTAATGCCATTCACTCCGGTAGCCCTCTTAAATATTTCTGAAGATGCACTCATCATGCAAGAAGAGGTATTCGGACCGATCCTGCCAATCGTGGCAATCAACGATATCGATTCAACAATCCGCTATATCAATGAGCGTCCTATGCCATTGGCCCTATATTGGTTTGGCAAGAGCAAAGAAGTGGTGAAGCGCATTCTGAATGAGACTCGCTCGGGCGGCGTCACATTGAATGACACTCTTTTGCATGCAGCTGTTGAAGACTTACCATTTGGTGGCGTTGGGGCAAGCGGCATGGGCGCTTATCATGGCAAAGCGGGTTTTGAGGCATTTAGTCATCGCAAATCTGTTTTAGAGGTTCGAGGCTTCCTTGGGTTTAATTTCTTGCGCGGCACTAAATTGGCAAGGCCACCCTATGGAAATGGAGTTGAGCGCCTATTGCGCTGGCTAAACTAAAGCCATGACCTGCAATTAATTCGGGAAAACCCTTGTAATTAGCTTCTTAAAATGCCATAATAGGAGGCTTTTAAAAGCAATTTGATTCATCGCCCCCCAGCTATATTTCAGCGTACCGTTTAGAAGTTATAAACACCGAAGTTTAAAAAACGCGCTGCCGCCTGTCTGATGGTCGATGCCTTTGACCATCACACTCAATAAAAAACAGAGAGTGTATACACGGAGACATCCCTTAAACGGGATGTGTAA
>NZ_NCFJ01000222.1:0-4001 GCF_002281105.1 Polynucleobacter sp. 35-46-11 | reverse complement strand
ATAAAATGTGAAAAGAAATATTAGCGCCAAACTGAATGCGACTGAATAAAAGTGAATCGAGCACGGCAGCTCCTAATAATTGAATTGTCTATATTTCATTGTTGCACCAATTGAATAATGCTGCTGAACCATTGGCGTTTAAACACCCTACAATATGGTTATGTTGATACAAATTGCCAACCTCATTCTTCAGGTACTCGTTAGCATTGTTGCGGGAGCCTGCCTTTTACGCTGCTATTTACAGTGGCTTGCCTTCAATTTAGGCGCAGGGCAAAGTAAGTCTATTGGCGCTTATGTTCTGCCTTTAAGCAATTGGATTGTTCTTCCGCTAAGACGCTTCGTACCCAGTATTGGTCGCTTTGATCTAGCGAGTTGTGTCGCAGCCTATCTTTTAATTTTGGCCAAAATTTCGATCCTACTATTGATCTCTGGCGCTACTTCGATTGATATCTCTTGGTTAGCACTGGCATTAGTTGATATGCTAAACCTAACTCTTTCAGGACTGGTTGGCCTGGTTTTTATCAACATCATTCTTTCCTGGGTTGGCACAGGAACTCAAATTCAGTTTCTAGTATCACTATTAGTTAACCCCCTACTCACCCCGATTAGAAGGGTAATACCCAACTTTGGTGCCTTAGATTTATCTCCACTTGCTCTACTACTGATCCTTCAGATACTTCAGATTATTCTTGGGAATTTAAAGATTTAGTAGTTAACTGGGGTTCTCAAGATGCACTTGGATAGATAAGTGCTTCATTGGCGGAGAGAGTGGGATTCGAACCCACGGTAGGTTTGACCCTACGCCTGATTTCGAGTCAGGTACATTCGACCACTCTGCCATCTCTCCGAACCGAATAGCGATTATAGCTTTCGGGTATTTCTTAGATTTCTTACTTAGGCGGGCTTTAATACTTCCAAGCCGCCCAAGTATGGTCGCAAGGCTTTAGGAATAGCTATGCTGCCATCAGCTTGCTGGAAGTTCTCCAGTAGTGCAACGCCTGTTCTACCAACCGCAAGGCCAGAGCCATTGAGAGTGTGGACCAATTCTGGCTTTCCTTGACCAGCTTTAAATCTTGCCTGCATCCGTCTTGCTTGGAAGTCACCCATATTGGAGCAAGAGCTAATTTCACGGTAAGCATTTTGTGACGGAATCCAAACTTCTAAGTCATAGGTCTTGGTGCTGCCAAAACCCATATCGCCCGTACAGAGTAGTACTTTTCTGTAAGGCAATTCCAGCAACTCCAACACCTTTTCTGCATGTGAAGTTAATTCCTCAAGTAACTGCATTGATTCTTCTGGTTTGGCAATTTGTACGAGCTCTACTTTTTCAAACTGGTGCTGGCGAATCATGCCGCGTACATCACGTCCATAGCTACCAGCCTCAGATCTAAAGCATGGGGTATGAGCAACAAACTTTAACGGCAACTCTTCAACCGCCGTAATGGTGTCGCGCATCAAATTCGTCACCGGCACTTCTGCAGTTGGAATGAGATAAAAGTTTTCAATCTTCGCTTCGCCCGCACCATCTTCACCACCCATCTGACGCGGAACCTTAAATAGATCCTCTTCAAACTTAGGTAGCTGACCAGTGCCGCGCATAGATGCTGCGTTCACCATCAGGGGTACATAGAGCTCTTCATAGTCATGCTGACCTGTATGTAGATCAATCATGAATTGCGCTAAGGCGCGATGCAATCTAGCAACAGGTCCCTTGAGAACCACGAAGCGTGAGCCACTAATTTTTGCAGCAGATTCAAAATCAAGACCCAATGGTGCGCCCAAATCCACATGATCTTTTACTGGAAACGAAAACTCGGGGATTTTGCCCCATCGCTTTACTTCTTTGTTTTCAGTTTCATCTTTACCAACTGGGACTGTTTCATCCGGTAGGTTAGGAATGCCCATTAAAAAATCCGCAATCTCTGTCTGCAAAATTGCTAAGCGTGCTGCGCCAGACTCCATATCCACGTTGATCTGTGTCGCTTCAGCCATCTCAGCTGTAGCATCCTCGCCCTTACCTTTTTTCATACCAATAGCCTTAGCTAATTGGTTACGCTTAGCTTGCAACTCCTCAGTACGAGTTTGCAAAGATTTGCGCTCAGACTCTAAGGTATTGAACTTCTCAACATCCAGTTGGAATTTGCGAGTAGCTAAACGGGTAGCAACGGCTGCGATATCTTTGCGGAGTAATTGCGGATCAATCATCTGATGCTCTATTAGTTAATGTGTATATGCGTTAGTTTAAGCGTAAGACTTCTGCGCCAGCCGGCGGATTGAAAGTAAAGCGACTGGCAGGCAAATTGATATTGAGCTGGATCCTGTCTAAAGTAACCAGAACCACGCTACCCAGGCCATCAATGAGCTCGAGCGCTTTAGGCAGACCATTGGCCATGCCCACTGAGATCTTGGTGTAAGGCAAGTCATTACCATTCTTTGCATTTGGATTTTTCTTGGGTACTAGAGCAACCCATTTCATATCTAGGCGATCTTCACCGTCAACTAACTCAAAATGCTGGTCTAAGGAAGTCTCCCCGAACAGGATTGCGGCGGGGGTGGCCGCTAAAGCTTGTCCAGCTGGTCTAAAAGTCGCTTGATTTAAATCCTTATCCCACAAAATAAGTTGTTTGCCATCGGCAATGAGTTTTTGTTCGTAAGGCTTTTGGGTATCCCAAATAAATCGACCTGGGCGCTGAAATACAAAACGTCCTTGTGTTTGGCGAACTACTTTTAAACCTTTGTCTTGGGGTTCATTTGCCTTGGGTGCGCGCAACTGCTGCTGCATAAAATCACCTTCTGCAGTTTTAGAATTTCGCACAAACTGACGCAACTGCTCTGCACCACTTTCACCCTCAGAAAATGCGGAACTTGAAAATGCAAAGGACGCAAGGCTGATAAAGATGGATGTTGCTACGGATAAAAATCTACGCAATGGAGTCGCCTTATTCTGAAGGGCGATGGAGGATCTCGCGATTACCGCCATTACCCATCTTCGAAACTAAACCTGCCTTTTCCATATCCTCGAGTAAACGGGCTGCTCGGTTATAACCAATACGCAAGTGACGCTGCACCAGAGAAATCGATGGGCGCTTGTTTTCTAGGACGATAGCGACTGCCTGATCGTATAAAGGATCGGATTCACCACCACCTTCACCAGTCAGTGCATCCATCGTAGATTCATCAGCGCCCTCAAGAACACCGTCAATGTAATTGGCTTCGCCTTTTTCCTTAAGCCATTCGACCACACGGTGGACTTCATCATCCGATACGAAAGCACCATGGACACGCACAGGCAATCCAGTGCCCGGTGCCATGTAGAGCATGTCACCCATACCGAGCAGTGCTTCAGCGCCCTGCTGATCTAGGATGGTACGACTATCAATTTTGGAGCTCACTTGGAAAGAAATACGCGTTGGTACGTTCGCTTTAATCAAACCAGTAATCACATCCACGCTTGGACGTTGAGTCGCCAACACCAAATGAATACCTGCAGCACGGGCCTTCTGAGCAATACGTGCAATTAACTCTTCGATCTTCTTACCGGAGACCATCATCAAGTCGGCCAACTCATCAATCACGATGACTATCACTGGCGCTTTGTAGATTGGCTCTGGATCATCCGGAGTTAAGCTAAATGGATTAGTGAGCTTCTCACCTTTCTCCTCGGCTTCTAAAATCTTTTTATTAAAGCCGGCAAGGTTACGCACACCAAACTTACTCATCAACTTGTAGCGACGCTCCATCTCATTGACAGCCCAATTGAGCGCGTTATAGGCCTGCTTCATGTCAGTTACCACTGGACATAAGAGATGCGGAATCTTGTCATACATCGCCATCTCCAGCATCTTCGGATCAATCATGATCAGACGAACTTCATCCGGCTTCGCCTTGAAGAGGATAGATAGAATCATGGCATTGATACCAACAGACTTACCAGCACCAGTCGTACCAGCAACTAAGCAGTGAGGCATCTTTGCCAAGTCAGCAACGATCGGACTACCTGA
>NZ_NCFJ01000221.1:0-4018 GCF_002281105.1 Polynucleobacter sp. 35-46-11 | reverse complement strand
AAAACGCTCGTGAGAGCGTTTTTTTAAAAGAGTGTGAAGGCATAGACATTAGTTTGTAATGTAAACAATATCAGCGCGACGGTTTTCTGCCCAAGCCGCTTCGCTATCACCTTCAGCTTTTGGCTTCTCTTTACCAAAGCTCACCGCCTCCATTTGGTTCTCAGAAACACCCATTAGGTTGAGTGACTTACGTACTGCATCTGAACGGCGTTGACCCAAAGCCAAGTTGTACTCTGCAGTGCCACGCTCATCGGTATTGCCTTGAATAATGACCTTTTGATTCGGGTTAGCTTTTAAGAAGCTTGCATGTGCGGATAATTGTTTTTGATATTTAGTTTGTACGGTGTATTCATTCAAATCAAAATACACACTACGCTGGAAAAGCGGGCTGCTTGGATCATTCCATGGCTGTGAGCCAAAGTTACCGCTACCACCACCATTAGCCCCATCAACATCATCCAATTTGACGCTTGAGCAAGCGGCTAAAAATAAAGCTGTTACCCCAACGAGAGTAAGGGTTGCGGTACGGCGTGCGATAGAAGTCTTCATGATCTGTCCTTTTTCCTACAAACTGAGTAACTAAATAAGCTGATAGCCAATATTATGCCCCTAAGAGCTCAATATTGGCTATTTAGCCGGAAAGATCAAAATTGAATTGACTGAGGCTTTAGTCCATAAAAGGACCCCAGGACGGCTGACGTACATCTGATCCTGGAATGCTCAATACCTGCTTAGAATTGCCATCTATTGAAACTGCAGCCAAAACCCGCTTTCCACCCAGCTTTGTGGAATACAGTACGTAGCGGCCATTTGCGGCAAAGGATGGGGACTCGTCGCTAGTTCCATCTGTCAGTGCTTGTGTATCGCCTGTTGCTAAATTGAGGATATAAAGGCGGAATGCCCCGCCAATATTGGCGATATAAGCCAGATACTTGCCGTCCGGTGAAATGCGCGGTGAAGTTACGAAACCTTGCTTGAAGGTGATGCGTTTAGCGCCCTCAACCTGCTCACCTTCGGAGCTCATCCGATAGATTTGTGGATTGCCACCACGATCGCTCGTGAAGTAAATATATCGACCATCTGCTGAATACTGTGGTTCGGTATCAATGGTGCGACCGCGCGTGAGGCGTTGTAGCCCAGTGCCATCCGCACTAATGCCATAGATCTGGGTATTGCCATCTTTGGAGAGTGATACAGCTAATTTCTTGCCATCTGGCGACCAGGCTGGTGCGCTGTTGTTTCCCTTTTGGTTGGATAGCGGAATACGGCGACCAGTAGCGAGCTCGTGGACGTAGATAACAGGTTTGCGATCTTCAAATGATACGTAAGCCACTTTCTTGCCATCGGGGGACCATGACGGGGAGATGATTGGCTCACCGCTATTCATGGCATTGCGAATATTTTGACCATCTGCATCAGAGATCACCAAACGATAGCGTTTACCTTCTTTAATAACGTAGGAAAGACGGGTTGAGAAGATGCCGCGTTCACCCAATAACTTAAGGATGATGTCATCTGCAATTTTGTGACCTGCAGCCCGTAAATTGTCTGCGCTGGAATTAATGTTTAAGCCACCAAGATTTTCGGATTTGCGAATATCAAAAAGCTTATAGTGAATCTCAAATTGACCTGCGCCAGTTTGAACTACGGAGCCTACCGCCAAAGCATCTGCACCTCGAGCCGCCCATGATTTGTAGTTCGGTGTGCCCTCGTCACTTTCGCTGGCATTGCCGTTTTCAGTGTTTTTGAAATAACCACTGCGTGCCAAATCTTGACGAATGATGTCAGTAACGCTAGTAGGTAATTTATTCTCATCTTTGAATCGCATTACGGCAATGGGATAGAGCGACTGACCTACGCCCGTGATTTCAATATTCATTTGCGCTAGCGCAGACGAGCTCATACCAAACATTGAGATCATCACGGCGAGCACTACTGTAGTAAGTGAAGAAACTTTTTTATAGGTAGTACGCTTAATCAATTTAGCTACTTGCAACATGCTTTAGTCCTTGGGTTTAAAGGTCAGCTTAACTTCTCTTTGGGGAATTTTGCCATTGTCGTCTTTCGGCAGACTTTCTGCGCGAGTGAGCGCAAGTAACACTGCGCGATCCCAGCCAGCATTTCCACTGGAGCTCACGAGATCTGTACTTAAGATCGCGCCATCGGGTGCGAGATTGACTTTAACGACTGCCGCAGGGTTGCCGCTTATTGATTCTGGGTTAAATACGATGAGCGGCTTTACTTTCTTAACTACCTTATCCGTCCAGCCAGGAGGTGCATTGCCGCCAGCGCCAACTCCGCTGCCACTTGTTCCACCACTGCCGCCTTCTGCACCAGCAGCTGCACGCAGGCGAGCTAGCTGATCCGCACGAACTTTTTCAGCTGCGGCATTGGCTTTGGTTTCAGCAGGTGATTTGGATTCCACTTTTTGAGGAGGATCAACTTTTTTTGGCTTTTCCTTCTCCTTTGGAGGTGGAGGTGCTTGTGCTGGTTTAGGAGCTTCTTTTTTTGGAGGCTCTTTTACTTTTTCCTTCGGAGGCGGAGGGGGAGGGGGAGGCTGTATAGCCTTAGGAACTTCTTTTGGCATTTCTTTTCTAGGAGGCTCTTTTTCAATAGGTTTTTTATTGATAGCGATGTCCGCTGCCTCTTCCTTGATCTCCGCCTTTACTTCTGGCACGACAGGTGTTTCAACTTGTTGACTAGCATCCCAGAGCTCAACTTCTACTCCAGAGGGGGTGGAGTTATTCCAGTTGATACCAATGACTAAGAATGCAAGTAAACCTAAGTGCGCAGCTAATGAAAAACTAAAAGCACGTTTTGTGCTTTCATTTTTAGTTGGGCGTCCTCGAGAAAAATTCGAGTGAAAAGTTTGCGCGCTATTCATGAATGCGGAACAAGAAGCCTTATTGACTCTTCACGGCAAGACCAACACGTTTCACGCCATTTTCTTTGAGTTTAGACATGACTTCCATCACAACTTCATACTTAATAGATTTGTCTGCAGCAAGAACAACGGGTTGCTCGGCGGATTTTTCTGCTTGTGATCTTGCAAATGCACCGAGCTCAAATTTGTTTAAGGTTTGAACCGGATCACCATCTTTGCGAACGATGATGTTTTCATTGGCATCGATTGTTAAAAAGACGGGTGGCAAAGATTGCACTTTTGCCCCACCTACAGTTGGTAAATTGACGACACCAGGATTGACCATCGGTGCAGTCACCATGAAGATGACGAGCAAGACCAACATGACATCAATGTACGGCACTACATTGATATCGGCCATTGCCCGACGCTTAGAGGATTTTCTGAGTGAGCCAGCCATGCTTATTTGCCTGAAGCTTGGCGTTGCAAGATATTGGTGAACTCTTCGATGAAGGTTTCAAAGCGGATGGCGAGCCGATCCACATCCGTAGCTGCGCGGTTGTATGCAACTACTGCAGGAATCGCTGCAAATAGACCGATCGCGGTGGCAACGAGCGCTTCAGCAATGCCTGGGGCTACTGCTGCCAAGGTGGCGTTTTGAACATTGGCCAAACCGCGGAAGGCATGCATGATCCCCCAAACGGTACCAAAAAGGCCAATATAGGGGGATACAGAGCCTACAGAAGCTAGGAATGGTAGGTTGGCTTCCAACATATCCATTTCACGCTGGTAGGTGGCTTTCATGGCGCGGCGGGCGGCGTCAATTTCTCGAACTTTCATGAACTCCTGCATGCCGGCCTCAAAGATATGTTCTAAAACAGCGTCGCTACGCGTATTGCGCTGAGCAGCATTAAATAAGGTGTTGAGATCTCCTCCGGACCAAAAGTCACGCTCAAAACGCTCGGTATCTTGCCTTACGCCTCGCAGAATGGCTGTTTTCTTAAAAATGATGGTCCATGAGGCCACAGACATGCTGAGTAATAACAACATTACTAGCTGGACTAATAGGCTGGCATTAAGGACTAGGGAGAGGAATGAGAGGTCTTGTGTAGTGGTCATGGTGGATTTTGTATGATGTAGGTTGATTTTACTAAG
>NZ_NCFJ01000220.1:0-4035 GCF_002281105.1 Polynucleobacter sp. 35-46-11 | reverse complement strand
TTAACCGTATTAAGTTTTTGCTTGACGCTTGAGATCTGAGAACTCTTGACCTAGGCCATCAAACTCTTCTTCCCAACTATCGAGATCACGTATCACTTGCTTGGCGTCCATGCCCAAAAGCTCAATTGCCTCAAGAGAAATTTCTGGAGCAAATTGCTCAGTAGCGGCCGCCTGTTCTAAAGCTATAGCAAGAGAACCCCTCATTTTTGAGACAGTTGCCTCAACACGATCAACCAATAGATTGAGTTGCTCAGTCTCTACGGCCAGTTGTTTACTAGAGTGGTTATCTAAGATAGCCAAATACAACCTGACGCCCTGCTGTTTCAAGGCAAAGAATGCATCTTGCAACTGATCTAAAGGTCCAACTCTACTTGCTCTCTCAGTAGAGCCTGAATAGGCTTGCTCATTCCCACCAGAGTCGGCAGGGCGTATTTGCGCAGCCTTGTCTTGCAAGGTGTTAACAGAATGTCGTAGCTTATTACTTAACTGACTGAGTAACTTGAAGCGACGCTCAATATCACTGATCTTCTGCTTCAAATCGCCACTCAGCTCAGAAATCACATTCACTACTGTTTTCAATTCAGGCGAAGTCGCATCTGTAGCGGGTTGCGGCGCGCGCTGAGGAGCAACAGGCTGAGGCTCACTCTTAGGCGGATCCATCGCTTTCATACTTGGTGCATTAGCAAAGCCCAAGTCAATTGAGCTTAAGAGTTCATCAGCAGCAGAAGCCACTTTTGATGTGCGCTGCAAATCAAGGGCATTTAAGTTGGTGTTTCGGGAGAACATGAAGCCACCAATAGCAAAACCCAATATGCCAACAACGGAAACAATAGTCAGCCCCAAAAATCCACCGGCAGTTTTAAAGTCAAAGAATCCTAAATCTTGAGAGTTTTGTTGAGCCACCACTCTCAATGCCTCATGACTAGAAGCAAAATCACGAATCGTTGTCATGCCCGTTGAATAAAGCTTGATCGCTAAAGCACTTTCTTGAGGCAACTTTGTATGCCAAGGAGTTTGATGAACCTTGGTCATCACCTCATTCAACTTAGGAGGTGATTTTCCAGAGACTTTTTTACCCAACTCAATTTCAAGCAATACTTTTTGATCGATTACCGTACCTAAGGCTTTTTGAAGCTCGGAGGTGCTAGCCGCATCAGTGATATTTTTCTGCCAAGCATCATTCGCCTTAAGAAAAGCATTTAGACTTTCGGCATATTTTTTTGCTGGAGAATCACTGGAAATCTTATCTAGATCTAAAACGCCTTTTGGCGACAACAAGGCTTCTGCTGATTTTGCAAGAATCCCCAATCCAGCCAGACTTTTTTCTTGCGCTAAAACCGTGCCCATTGCTTGTTCTGCTCTCTTTGCTCCCAGCAGCACATCCTGAACACTAGCAACTTTAGATGACTTCGTATCAGCTGCTTGAACTTCGGATGCATCTAGCTTTTCTTCAGCAAGATGAGCGTATTTATCTGGCTTACCGAAGACCACCTTCATAATTTTGGCATCTAACTTTTGGAAAAAGGCCAGCGCAGGATTATCAGAGAGAGTAGCCAACTTAGCAGTGTCCGCACTCTGAGCTGGACTTGCCGAATTC
Organism: Polynucleobacter sp. 35-46-11; assembly: GCF_002281105.1. Lineage (NCBI taxonomy): Bacteria > Pseudomonadati > Pseudomonadota > Betaproteobacteria > Burkholderiales > Burkholderiaceae > Polynucleobacter > Polynucleobacter sp. 35-46-11. The sequence continues at coordinate 2,438 of NZ_NCFJ01000220.1, read as the reverse complement.
ATAGCAGGACTTTTCGCTGACCCAGAGTCAGTTGCTGGAGCATCTACAGGCAGCTTGACGTCATCTGTAATGGATTTAAAGAGGCCGTCTGATTTTTTAAGATTATTAAAAAAGCTGGGCTCTAGACCAACAGTACTGCTCGTTTGAGATTGCAACACTTTTAATGCTGGGATAAGACGGAGTACCTCAATCTGCTCAATATCAATCGACTGTAAATACTTCCCATCAGATACCCAATCACGCGCCGTAATAAATGCACTAACGCTAGTGACTAGCGCAATCACAAACGAGACAATTGCTAACCAACGCCAAGGCATCGTCGCTCGCTGAAAGATATGGTTTTTATATTTTTTGCTCATATATTTTTTCTAGCTAATGAATGAGACCAGTCACCCGGCTCTAGGAAGCCTCCACCAAAAGATGATCGATCCCATTGTGATGCACAAATAATGAATCACTTAAAACTGATGCATGAAAGGGGCCGGAAATATTATTCACCCTAAAACCAATACCCTTATTAAGGCCATCCTTTAATACGACGATCCAAGGCGCAGCCCCTGGCTTTAGCACTTGCTGCCAATCGGCAATATTTTCTGATCGACGATTAAACCGCAGCACCTGAAAATGGTTACGCAGATAAACCGGTGCACCCTCATGAACCACTACACCACTGATTCTTAAATCCTTTAAGGATTGCTCTGCCTCAGGGTATAAAAAAACAGACTGTACTGAGCTCGCTGGGAGCACATATCGCTCGCCATTGATGCGCATCCCAAGCCAGTATTCTGGATTTTCAAGATTGGTCATGATTTTTTACCAGTTACTCGACGCTGATACCAGAATAATCCCAATGCGATCGCAAAAATAAACAGGCTAGAAACAAAGCCAACTACTGCGTCGCCCATACCCATGAGGTGGGAGCTACTTCTACTCTCAATTTTTCTTCTGAGAGAAAAATACGTATCCACATTTTCTAGAAACTTTTTGTGCTGCCAAACCAATACATCCTTAGACTGAATTTTTGCAGGATTGGCACCAGAGGGGTCAATCACACTTTTAGCAATGAGATTGAGGCGCTTAGCAGTTTGCATGAGATTGTTTGCAGCTTCAGGGCGCCAATCTACTGGAATACTAGGAAGCATATCGCGACGATATTGATCGGCCTGGCGCTTGGTTTCCTGTTCAGTTAAATACACAGCATCTGGCGGAGTTAAAAATTTAAGCCCGCAATTACTGTCGTTGATTGGGCCTTTGCCAATCAGACGCAACACCACCGAAACATTATCTTTTTTATGCCTTAAAAGTTTGAGCGCTACCTCTGCGGATGGCTTCTCATTTAAGGCAAGATAAAAACCCATAACCGACTCGATTTTGACTGAATTCACATTCAACACAAGGTCCCCAGCTTTAATACCAGCCAAATCAGCGGGAGAGCCAGGCTCGACAGATTCAATCACTGGAAGAGTGACCGTCAAAATTGGCTTGAAACGCTTATTTTCAAACTCAGCAAAGAATTGGAAGGCCCTCGTAACAGCCTCGTCCATACCCACGGGTATGATCGCATCATCCACAAGCTTTGGGATGTCCGCAGGCTTTAATCTACGTTGGGTATTTTTAGCATTTAATCTAAAGTCAATATTTTGCGTATTAACAAAGTCCTCAAGATTCGGACCCACCACTTTCAGGTTTTTTAACTCAATCGAAGCGTTTGACAATTCACTGGCAGCACCCAGTAGTGCCAATAAAGAGACGACGACCAAAAAGCCTGAGAAGGCTAAAAACCAAAAATAAAGATTGCGCTGTGAGCGAGGGATTTGAGGTGAAAACAAGATAGTCTCTAGCCTTTCTTACGACCAGATTCAGTCTTGCTTGCGCTCAATTTATTGCCTGAATGATTTAAAACAAAACGTTGTTTCAGCATCTCCACTTCACGATGCTCTGCCATTAACTGCACCTCAGTTTTACGCTTATCCATTAACAAACGGCAACTGGCGATGTCATCAATCCAATCACCCGACTTCATCTCAATGATGGCAGTCTCCAAAATATCGCGCCCCGTTGCTTCATTTGCCTTCACGCGCACTACAAACAATCTGACATCATCCACATCACGTAGTGTCAACTCCACGTAGTAAGTTCTAGCGAATCGATGATTAATGGCAGTGAGCGTATAAGGGTAGTTATGTAAGGTGAAATGAATGACAGTGCCATCATCCAAAGGCAAGGGGTCCACTTTGAGATCTGTAATGCCAGCCTGCGCATGCCACTCTAGATCGGTTTGTTGAGCCTCTAGACTCTTTTTCGGAAATGCCCGAGTCTCAAAATAGATCTGATACAAAGTCTCTGGAAGGTGTCGCTCAACAGCAAGGTTTTTTAAGACTTCAGCTGTTGATGTAATACGCAAACGCTCCGCCATGAGGTCTAACTTCATGTTGGCA
>NZ_NCFJ01000219.1:2188-6243 GCF_002281105.1 Polynucleobacter sp. 35-46-11 | reverse complement strand
AAAAAATCCTTAATAATCAAGATTTTGCACAAACTGCGCTTAAAAGTCCAGTCAAAAGAAGATTAGTGCTCGTGGGCAACGGCAATATAGATATCAAAAAAGCAAGTCCACTTTCGCACTTCAATCCAGCGATCAAGCTTTTACAAGAAACCATCGTGAAAATTGATGGTGCCTATGCGCCTTCTACGATTAGAGCCTATCGCGCGGACTTTAATGATTTTATTGCTTTCTGCTGCGACAAAAATGCAAATGCCTTACCTGCTCAGCCTAATTTAGTAGTGCAATATATTTGCAAATTAACCGGGAGCGGCAGATCATCGGCCAGCATTCGCAGAGCGTTGTGCGGACTATCGGCCATTCATAAACTCAATCGTCTTGATGATCCCACCAAAGATCCTGATGTCACATTGGAGATGCGCAGAATGCATCGCAAGTTAGGCCGCTCCTCCAATCAGGCTGGAGGCATTAATGCAGATACTCTAGAAAAAATGCTAGCCGCAACTGAGAATTCCATCAGAGGAATTCGAGATAGAGCTTTATTGCTAGTTGCCTATGACACCCTGTGTAGACGCAGTGAATTGGTCTCGCTGCAAGTCAAAGATGTCAAATTAAACATTAAGAATGGTGTTGAGACTTCATCCATTCTCCTGAGAAAAAGTAAGACAGATCAAGACTCCACGGGAAAATGGCTGCACCTTAGTCTAAAAGCGCACAAGGCATTAATGGAGTGGATGAGAGAACTTCCTAAGGGACAGGAAATGCTGTTTTGTGGGCTCAACCGAGCTCTAGATATAAGCCCTCAAATTGGAGCGGGACAGATAAACCGAATCTACAAGAAGATTGCCAAGAAAGCTGGTTTAGATGAATCGGAAGTAGATGGGATTAGTGGTCACTCTATACGAGTAGGCGCAGCTCAAGATTTATTGAATTCAGGAGCTAGTATGCCAATCATCATGCAACGTGGAAGGTGGTCAAAATCCGATACGGTCATGAGGTATGTCGAACACATTTAATCCCATTAAAAACAGAGCCCTCAAAAGACTCAAGCGAAAAAAATTACTAGTTACAGCGAATAAAGACGGCATGGCCCACAAACAAGAATATTCGTTGGATTTACACGCTAATATGAGAAAAGCTACGTGCTTTGGCAATCCCTCTGCCTCTGCCCATTAACTTGAGTTAAAACTAGAATTTCTAAGTAATTTAATTTAACGGAAATTCGATTAAATCCCCTCATTTTATGTCAGATCCTCATTCACAAATACCATGAGCTCGGAGAACAAATCCCACACACCGTCATATCCTAGAAATGCAATTTCCAGAGGTTGGTGATCTAAAGAGTTATCAATTTTTCTTCCACGCCATAACACGGGAAGTAAGTCTTTATCTGATTCGCTAAACTCAAAACGGAAATTGTGTGACACGCAATTCCGTATCAATCTAAAAAATTGAAACCATGACTGAGCCTTGAATTTTTGGCTTTGTTGGGTTGCTTTCGTATAGGCCCGCACAATCTCGAACGACTCTTTAAGAAGTCCTCGGATCAACATGGTCGTAAACTCTTTTAAAGCAATGCTTCTATCGACGTCGTTAGCCAGCAATGTGGCAACTTGATAAAAATCAACAAAATACCCTCCAAAGATACAGCGAGTTTTTCGAAGATGATTTCTCGCAAAAGGCTCTGATAAAACTTAAATCGACGCTAACCCCAAAATGTAATTATTTTTTACATTTTCGATTTGCGAAAGGAGTTCAAATTTTGTGATATTTTTCACGACTCACCAATCTGGCCAGGCTGAACTAGATGATATCGGCACAGAATTATTTAAACAATTGCCAGATGAAACTTGAAAGAATCGACTCGAAGATCATGTTTCAAAATAAATACTATGTTGATAGTTACCGCCCTCTTTTGAACTCAGTTAGCCCACCGGGAAATTACCGCACCAATAAAGCAAATCTAGATCCACAACCCAATTCTAGCCATACGAGCTTCAATTTTTACTTGAGCCCAAGGTGCAATATTCACATACTCAATTTTTTCGTATGGGTACTTGCGAATAGTAGCCGCATGTAGACCAATGAGCTCATTAGCAATAACAACTCCCGGCTCATCTAGGGTAACCGCATCCAATGCAATCTGGGTGCTGCCGCATAGAATTTTGAAGACCCCTGAATCTCTTGGATTGGGCAGTTCTTCAATGATGAAATACAAGACCCCATCTTGATATACGGGGCTTGTAAATGAATCTATAAAAAATTGCTTAAGATCAGAAAGAAATGTATTAACTGACATAATCCACCACTGCTTTAAAAATGCATCAAGATCATGGCGCAAACATCAAGCTTAAATAGGGCGCTCATGGTTTAGGAATTCCCCCCCCCATTCCAATCTACAGCTTCGCCATTAGGCTGATAGCCAGGTACTAACTTTTTGAGCATATCTCTGGTCAACTGAGCATCACATGCATCCAAGGCTAGATTCAGCTTTTCAAGCTCTTGCTGTAGATCACCCCAAGATAAAAATTCTTCATGCGCCTTCATGATTTTTGGGTGAGCTGTTGGCTGTGGATTATCACCAATCAAGAGTTCTTCATAGAGCTTTTCGCCTGGACGTAAACCAGTGACTTCAATCTCTATGTCACCATGAGGGTGAGCTTCATCCTTGACCAAGAGGCCTGATAAATAAATCATCTTGACAGCCAAATCATGAATCCGCACGGGCTCGCCCATGTCCAATACAAAGACATCACCCCCAACAGCCATTGCACTTGCTTGAATCACCAATTGCGCCGCTTCGGGAATGGTCATGAAATACCGCGTCACTTCAGGATGCGTCAAGGTAATAGGTCCACCTGCCGCAATCTGAGCGCTAAAAAGCGGTGCCACAGAACCCGATGATCCGAGAACATTACCAAATCGCACCATCGAAAAATTGGTTGAATGATCGTCTTTAATATCTGCCATTGCTTGCAAAACCAGCTCAGCGATGCGCTTGCTAGCACCCATGATATTCGTTGGTCTGACCGCCTTATCAGTGCTCACCAAAATAAAATTGCTGACGCCGCATTCTAAACTCACTTGGGCACAGGTAAATGTTCCAAAAACATTATTCCGAATACCTTCAGCAGGGTTTTGCTCCACCAACGGAACATGCTTATAAGCTGCCGCATGAAAGACCGTAGTTGGCTGATGAGCTCTAAAGATCTTTCGCAACAAATCGCTATCTCGAACTGAAGCTAAGCAAGCCACCAACTTGATTGGCAAAACTGGGTGAGGCAGCAAAGCTTGGTCATTACCACTATTCGCCAAATGATTCCCGTTAAGCCCAGTAACAACCTTCTTTAATTCTTCATAGATTAAATAGAGGGAATGCTCACTACTATCGAGCAAGATTAATGATTTAGGAGAAAACTTTATAATTTGACGGCATAACTCACTACCAATGGAGCCGCCCGCTCCGGTTACCAATACAACTTGGTTGCGAATATTTTTTTCCAATAACTCAACTTGAGGTGGAACCACCGCTCTTCCAAGCAAGTCATTCATGTCCAAATCATGTAAGTCTGAAATCCTGACCCGACCTGAGGCTAAATCAATGAGCCCTGGCAAGGTGCGAACACGTACGCCATATCCATTTAATGAGGCGATAATTTCGCTTCTGCGATCCTGGCTAGCAGAGGGAATAGCCAGCAGCACATCGGTAATGTCTAGTCGATGGATCAGGTCTTGCACATCATTGTGGGGGTACACAGAAATCCCATTCACTGTGCCTCCCTGTAAATGAGGGTCATCATCTATAAAACCTTTGACCAACATTTCTTTATTGCTAGTGATGCCCGATGCCAATTGACGACCTGCTGAGCCGGCCCCATAAATCAGTGCAACAGGCCGAGCTCGATGAAAAGACTTTTGAACATTATTTAAGCTGCCCAACCAATAGCGCACAAGGTATCGACTAGTACCAATACCGATAAACAGTAAGATTGGTTGAATGACGCCAATTGACCGAGGCACATCATCCACCCCAAGAAGTGTAAAAGTGCAGAAGAATG
>NZ_NCFJ01000219.1:0-2142 GCF_002281105.1 Polynucleobacter sp. 35-46-11 | reverse complement strand
TAAATAATGAAAACACGCGCCATTGAAGCGAGTGCAGCCGAGTCAACATATCTAAAAATAGCTCGATATAAGCCAAAAGAAATAAAGAGGGGAAATGAAAATCCAATGGCAGCAAGGAGAACTATCCACTGTTGGCCTTGAAAATGGCCCCACTGGTCTAAGCGAAGCCCAAAAGACAGCCAAACACTGAATGCGCAAATAATCACATCACAGTACATCACTGCACCCCTCTTAACTGAGCGAGGAAGGTTTAATAGTGACTGTTTAGTTGTATTAATAGACACGGATTTAATTATAAATTATATAGTCAAGATAAGGGAATTTAGTATTTAGTGAGGCAGATGAGCCATTCTGCTCTAAAAATATACTCGGCATAATAAATGCTAAGTTGATAGTTATCTTGTTAGCGCAAGTGGGTCAGCAAAAAATAGAAAATGCATTCAAAAAAACCAAATTAATGAGAAACCCCGGCTCGCCGAATCACCTTTAAAAAGGTTAAGCCCAATATCTTCATATCAAACCAGAAAGACTGTTGCTGGAGATACTCCACCTCATATTGAACTTTAACTGGAATTGATAATTCATCACGGCCATTTACTTGCGCCCAACCAGTTAACCCTGGTACTAACTTATCCACGCCATATTGAGTTCGCAAAGAAATCAAATCATCTTGATTAAATAGCGCAGGACGTGGGCCTACAAAACTCATTTCACCAACCAAAATACTCCATAGTTGTGGTAATTCATCAAGGCTAGATTTCCGTAAAAATGAACCTATTAGCGTTAAGTGTTGATTGGAGTCAGAAAGTAAGTGAGTTGCTACAGCAGGGGTACCTACTTGCATGGTGCGGAACTTGGGCATCCGAAAGATAGTGTTGCACCTTCCTACGCGATTAGACCAATAAAGTGCAGGCCCAGATGATGTTAATCGCACGGCAATTGCCACAACTAAAAATGGCAACACCAACAAAATAGTAATGAAGAATGCCAATACAAGGTCAAATATTCGCTTCATAGTAAAAATATACCTACGATTACATTTTCAAGAAGTGGGCCGCAGTCTGACGCAATCCTTCGTCGACACTGACTGGCGGTGACCAGCCAATCAAATCTTTTGTTTTTTTAATATCAACTTGCAAAGAACCGCAAAGACGTTGAGCAATATCCGCCCTTCCAAATAACTTTGTGCAGAGCGTGATTAATGCCACTGGGACCGGTATTAATTTTGAAGAGCACCCAAGCGCAAAAGCCATACGTCTTAACAATCCTTCGGTTGATAGATCTTCGTCATCCGATACTAGAAATATCTGATTAGCTGCCGCAGGATGATTGATGCAAGCAATAATCATACTAACGAGATTATCAATAAAGACAAAACTGCGGCGATTTTTTGTTACTCTACCAAGCGGCAGCGGAATCCCTCGCTTTACCCATTTCATCATGGACAGAAAATTCGCCTTGACCCCTGGTCCATAGACTAGAGGAGAGCGAATAATGACTACCTCCATCCCCGTTTCTTTAGAGATTGCAATTAGTCCCATTTCAGCTTCATATTTTGAAACACCATAGGGATCGCTTGGCACAGGAATTTTGTCTGCTGTAAATGGATATCCGATATTAGTTTGTTCGCCATTAACTTTAATAGAGCTAATAAAGAGAAAACGCTTAACGCCAGCTAGGGCAGCTTGACGAGCTAAATTCAAGGTGCCCGCCACATTTACTTTCCTAAACTCACTCAAGGCATCAGCTGATTTATCATTCATTATGTGTACACGCGCTGCAGTATGAACAACCGAATGAACTCCCGCTAGCGCAACTGAAAAATTGGTACCGGCACTAAAATCTCCAACCTCTAAAACAGCACACTGCAACTCCCATTTTCTAGGCTTTGCTCTAACGGCCGCCACCACTAAGGATTCGTCCGCTATCAAACGCCTGATTAGCGATGAGCCGACAAAGCCCGTCGCTCCTGTAATAAGGTAAATATCCGACTTTTTTTTATTGAAAGGGATTTTCATTGGTCTTTAGGACGGTGCAACGGAGTACGCATATGCTTATAAAAAAACTTAAAAAATGATTCAGGAAAAAGTCGTGGTATAAATTTTACAAAAATAATAAAGAGGTACTCGATAGCTGATAATA
>NZ_NCFJ01000218.1:0-4065 GCF_002281105.1 Polynucleobacter sp. 35-46-11 | reverse complement strand
TACACAGTGGTGACCAAGGGTCCATTGACTGGAGCTATTGCCTGCTCGAACTCTGGTGGCTATTGGGGTGCAGAGCTGAAAATGGCTGGTTGGGATATGGTGATTGTCGAAGGTAAATCACCTAAGCCGGTTTATCTATTTATTGAGAACGATAAGGCAGAGTTGATCGATGCCTCTGATTTGTGGGGTAAAACTGTTTGGGAAACAGAGCCTGCAATTAAGACTAAGCATCAAGACCCCCAAATTCGAGTTTCTTGCATTGGTCGTGCGGGTGAAAATGAAGTTCTTTACGCTGCAATCGTGAATGACTTGCATCGTGCGGCTGGACGCTCTGGCGTAGGAGCGGTGATGGGCAGTAAGAACTTAAAAGCAGTTGCAGTTCGAGGTACAAAAGGTGTCGGCAACATTAAAAATCCTAAAGCCTTTATGGAAGCAACTCGCGCTGGCAAAGCAGTTTTAGCTGGTAATGGTGTGACGGGAGAGGGCTTGCCTACTTATGGAACACAAGTCTTAATGAATGTGATTAATGAAGTTGGTGCATTGCCAACCCGCAATCATCAAGATGTTCAGTTTGATGGCGCTAAGGATATTTCTGCTGAGGCGATGGCTACCCCACGTACTTCAGATGGGAAGACCCATCTAGTGACGAATCAAGCTTGCTTTGCATGTACTATCGCCTGTGGACGTATCTCAAAAATTGATGAGACACATTTTTCAATTGAGAATAAACCCCAGTATATGAACGCCTCAGGTGGCTTGGAGTATGAGGCTGCTTGGGCCTTGGGTGCTGCAAATGGCGTAAACGATTTAGAAGCATTGCAGTTTGCCAACATGTTGTGCAATGAGGATGGGTTTGATCCGATCTCTTTTGGTGCAACCGTGGGCGCTGTGATGGAAATGTATGAAATGGGCGTCCTAACAAAAGAGCAGCTTGGTATCGAGGCACCATTTGGTTCTGCTAAAGCGCTGTGTTATTTCGCGGAAATTACTGCAAATGGTATTGGCTTTGGAAAAGAGCTTGGGCTTGGTTCTGCGCGTTTGACTAAAAAATATGGGCAGCCAGACCTCTCTATGAGCGTCAAGGGTCAAGAGTTTCCTGCATATGATGGGCGTGTGATTCAGGGTATTGGCTTGGCTTATGCAACTTCAAACCGCGGCGCATGTCACTTACGCGGTTACACGATTGCCTCTGAGGTTTTAGGTATTCCAGTAAAGACTGAACCAGCAGATACGCAAGGCAAGCCAGAGTTGGTCAAGGCATTCCAAGATGCAACTGCTGCATTTGACTCGGCAGGGATTTGTATTTTTACTAGCTTCGCTTGGACGCTTGCCGATGTAGCCCCACAGTTGCAGGCTGCATGTGGCGATGAATTTACGGTAGAGAACTTGACTACGATTGGTGAGCGTATTTGGAATATGGAACGCGACTTTAATAATCGTGCCGGCTTTACTAGCAAAGACGATAAATTACCGAAGCGCTTGATGACAGAAGCTGCAAAAACTGGTCCAGGCAAGGGTGCTGTGAGTGGTTTAGATAAGATGCTCCCTGAGTACTATAAGATCCGTGGCTGGGATCCTGAGGGTCGTCCGAGTGCGGAAACACTTAAGCGTCTTGGACTGTAAGATCTTTTAGATGAAGCACCTTATTTTAGGAAATGGTCCTGCGGGCGTGATTGCCGCAGAGACTATTCGCAAACGCGCACCCTCTGATCAAATTATCATGATCGGTTCTGAGGATGTGCCGCCTTACTCGCGGATGGCAATTCCATATTTATTAATGGGAAACATTCAAGAGTCAGGGACTTATTTACGCAAAGATCCTCACCATTTTGATAAGCTGAAGATTGAGCAGTTATATGGTCGCGTAGATGCTGTGGATTGCAAGGCCAAGGAACTCATCATCCAAGGCGGAACTCGGATTTCTTTTGACAAGCTACTGATTGCAACTGGTTCTGTGCCAGTGCAGCCGCCTATTCCAGGCATTCAATTACCGGGAGTGCACTCTTGTTGGACTATGGCGGATGCCCGATCTATTGCATCTATCGCCAAGCCAGGAACCCGCGTGTTACAGATGGGCGCCGGTTTTATTGGTTGCATTATTTTGGAGGCCTTAGCTAGTCGTGATGTGCAGTTGACAGTGGTAGAAATGGGTGACCGAATGGTGCCTAGAATGATGACTGAGCTTGCTGGCGGCATGATTAAGGAGTGGGTTCAGTCTCAAGGGATTGATGTTTTTACTGGCACTCGAGTAGAGGAAATTAGCTCATCTGGATCTGCTCTGAGCGTTAAGCTTTCGAATGGAAAAGTCCTAGAGGTAGATCTTGTCATTTCGGCAACCGGAGTAAAGCCCAACATCGAGTGCCTTAAAAATTCAGGACTCGAGATTCATAATGGCGTTTTGGTAAATGAGCATATGCAAACATCACATCCGGATATTTATGCCGCAGGTGATGTTTCTGAGGGGATTGATTTTTCAACCGGTAATCGAATTGTGAATGCAATTCAGCCCAATGCAGCCGATCAAGCTCGAATTGCAGGTATTGCGATGACTGGTGGTGACGCCCAAAGTCTTGGAGCCCTTCAAATCAATGTGCTAGATACGCTAGGATTGATTTCGTCCTCATTCGGTTTATGGTCTGGTGCCAAAGATGGTGATCATGTAGAGATTGTTGATCGAGAGCATTTCAAGTATCTCCGTTTGGAATTCTTGGGTGATATTTTGATTGGGGCTACTTGCGTTGGGACGACCGATCATATTGGGGTATTACGAGGCCTTATTCAATCCAAGACCCGATTAGGCGAATGGAAGTCGCATTTATTACGTGATCCGACACAAGCAATGGAAGCTTACCTGGCAAAAGGGCAAGCACAATCTGCTTGGATGAATTAAGCTTTAAGTATGCAAATTACTTTGAAGTTGTTTGCCAGTCTGGCAAGTTATCTTCCGCCCTCAAAAAAGAATGGGATTGAAGCTGATATCGTGGTTCCTGAAGGAAGTACTATTGGGGACATGATTGAGCTGTACAAAATTCCTAGTAAGTCAGCCCACTTGGTAATGGTTAATGGGGTTTATGTAAATCCAGATCAGCGTCTCTCTTATATCCTTAAGGAGAACGATGCCTTAGCCATCTGCCCCCCAGTTGCAGGTGGTTAATTCTTTGTCAGGCGGTGCTGTTTTTGAGTTCAAGCGAGTGATGGGTTGCACTCCGGAAGATCTAGTTCGCTGGCTACCAGAAGCTTTGAGTGATCTATACCAGCAAACTTCCCTAGTAATTGACGATCGCGAACTTCTTCTTGGAACCCATTCTCGGATTACGATGTGTGGGACTACTTTAAAAAGTCGCAAAATTGCACTTTTAAGCATCCCAGTGCTGGAGTTGGTTATCACGTTTGATGCATTTTTTTCTGCCGAGCAAATTCAAGCCATCTTAGATCGCTTTGATCTTTATACTCGGAGAGGCGGCGGATAGCCCTTTCCTATTAATCCCCTTGTTTTAGAAGCATATATGACTGTCAACTTACCACTCCCTCAAAAAGACCAACTAAAGCCTGTGAAGGGTTTTCAGATGGGTATCACTGAAGCTGGAATCAAGAAAGCTAATCGCAAAGACTTATTGGTGATGACCTTAGCACCTGGTTCCCAAGTTGCTGGTGTTTTTACTTTAAATCGATTTTGTGCTGCACCAGTTCAAGTTTGCAAAGAGCATTTAGCCTTGGATAGTGCAAAGGGTGGGATTCGCGCTTTGGTGGTGAATACGGGTAATGCGAATGCGGGAACTGGTGAGCGGGGCATGAAAGATGCCCTATCCACTTGTGCCGAATTAGCAAAAGAACTTAAGCTCAATCCAGAACAAATTTTGCCGTTTTCAACTGGTGTGATTCTGGAACCACTGCCGATCGACAGATTAATTGCTGGATTGCCTAAAGCAGTTGCTAGCCTAGGCGAAGACCATTGGCTTGATGCTGCAGAAGCCATTATGACGACAGATACTCAGCCTAAAGCTGCGTCCATGACAGTAGAAACTCCATCTGGGCTGGTGACCATTACCGGTATTTGTAAGGGTG
>NZ_NCFJ01000020.1:0-23035 GCF_002281105.1 Polynucleobacter sp. 35-46-11 | reverse complement strand
AATGGCCGCTATTACCGCTGCAATGGTTGGCGAGTTACGCGCCAAGACTGATGCTCCGATGATGGAGTGCAAAAAAGCATTGACTGAAGCTGATGGCGACATGGCTCGTGCAGAAGAAATTCTGCGTGTAAAGCTCGGTAGCAAGGCTGGTAAAGCAGCCTCTCGTGTTACTGCTGAAGGTATTGTTGCTTCAGCGATTAATGGCACTACAGGTAGTTTGCTTGAAGTGAACTGCGAAACTGACTTCGTTTCAAAAAATGATGATTTCCTGGCGTTTACACAAGCCTGCGCTAATCTGATTTCTGAAAAGAATCCAGCTGACGTTGCTGCATTACTTGCATTGCCAATGAACGGTCAAACCGTTGATGAAGTTCGTAGCGCCTTAATCGGTAAGATCGGCGAGAACATCATGCCGCGTCGCTTCAAGCGTTTTGCTGGTAGCAATAAGTTGGTTTCTTACCTCCACGGTACTCGTATCGGTGTTATGGTTGAGTTCGAGGGTGATGAAACTGCAGCTAAAGACGTAGCAATGCACATTGCTGCAATGAAGCCAGTGGCTTTGTCGATGGCTGATGTTCCTGCTGAAGCCATTGCTGTTGAGCGTAGCGTTGCCGTTCAAAAGGCTGCTGAATCTGGCAAACCACCAGAAATCGTTGAGAAGATGGTTGAAGGTTCCATTCAGAAGTACCTCAAAGAGGTTTCTTTGTTGAACCAAACTTTCGTTAAAAACGACAAGCAATCTGTTGAGCAAATGCTCAAGGCCGCTAACACCACAATCAAGGGTTTCACCATGTTTGTTGTGGGTGAGGGCATTGAGAAGCGTCAAGACGACTTTGCGGCTGAGGTTGCTGCTCAGGTTGCCGCTGCTAAAGGTGCTTAATTAGCCCCAAAACTGCTGGGCCTACCCAGTAAGGCTGTAATACCCAAAAGGGCGTGGAAATCTCGGTTTCTATGCCCTTTTGTTTGATCTGTGCCAAGCCCTTTATAATTTGGACAAGATATTAAAAAGTACTTAAAGATCAATAAGCTAAGCAAGAAAACTGCTTGGCAAATTACGGAAAATAAAACAATGCCAGCCTACAAACGTGTTCTCTTAAAACTCTCTGGTGAAGCCCTTATGGGGGATGATGCTTTCGGTATCAATCCAGTCACTATTGATTCCATGGTGAAAGAAATTGCCGATGTAGTGAATAGCGGCGTTCAGTTGGCTATCGTGATCGGTGGCGGAAATATTTTCCGCGGTGTAGCGGGTGGCGCAGCCGGCATGGATCGTGCAACAGCTGACTACATGGGCATGCTGGCCACCATGATGAACTCCCTTGCACTACAGGATGCTTTGCGCCAAAAAGGTGTTGAAGCTCGCGTCCAGTCTGCTTTGAGAATGGATCAAGTGGTTGAACCTTACATTCGTCCTCGTGCGATTCGTGCATTGAGCGAAGGCAAGGTCGTTATTTTTGCCGCAGGTACCGGTAATCCGTTCTTTACTACCGATACTGCAGCTGCTTTGCGTGGCGCTGAGATGGCTGCAGAGATCGTTCTAAAGGCCACTAAGGTGGATGGCATTTATAGCGCCGATCCAATGAAGGACCCAACAGCCACTCTTTACAAAACAATTACTTTTGATGAAGCAATCATCAAAAACTTGCAAGTGATGGACGCAACTGCCTTTGCATTGTGTCGTGATCGTAAATTACCAATCAAAGTATTTTCAATTCTCAAACCAGGTGCATTAATGCGTGTGGTTCAGGGTGAATCTGAAGGCACTTTAGTACACGTTTAATAGGAGGCTTGATGTCCGCAACAGAAATTAAAACCACTACCGATCAAAAGATGCAGAAGTCTCTTGAGGCTTTGAAGTCCAATTTGGCGAAAATTCGTTCTGGCCGTGCAAACCCAGGAATTTTGGAGCACATCCAGGTGGATTACTACGGTAATCCAACCCCATTGAGCCAAGTTGCTAGCTTAGGTTTGGCTGATGCTAGAACGATTAACGTCCAACCATTTGAGAAAACCATGGTCGGCGCAATTGAGAAGGCGATTCGTGATTCTGATTTAGGTCTCAATCCAGCATCACAGGGTACAGTGATACGTGTACCAATGCCAGCATTGACTGAAGAGCGTCGTCGTGATTTGACTAAAGTAGTGAAGAACGAAGGTGAGGATGCAAAAATCGCCGTACGTAATTTGCGTCGTGATGCCAATGAGCACCTCAAGCGCCTCACTAAAGATAAAGAAATTTCTGAGGATGACGAGCGTCGCGCTACTGACGACATTCAGAAGATGACTGATCGTACGGTTATTGAGATCGATAAGATCGTCTCTGAAAAAGAAAAAGAGATCATGACGGTTTAATCGTCAGACTCATTTCTTATTATTCGTTTCATGACACAGCACACTAGCTCTACCTTGATTATTCCGGAGGTTAGGGCTATTCCTCGTCATGTTGCCATCATCATGGACGGTAACGGACGCTGGGCTAGCAAGCGCTTTATGCCGCGGGTTGCCGGACATTCAGAAGGGCTTGGCGCTGTTCGTAAGATTGTTCAAGAGTGTCGTCGTCTTGGCGTTGAATATCTCACCGTGTTTGCTTTTAGCTCTGAAAATTGGCGTCGCCCACCGGAAGAGGTGGGCTTTTTAATGAAGCTGTTTTTGAAGTCATTAAAAAGTGAAGTCTCTCGTCTTGCTGAAAACGATATCTCTTTGCGCCTAGTGGGTGACTTGAGCCGTTTTGATTCTGCGATTCAAGAGATGGTGCAATTCTCTGAAGAGAAAACAGCTGGCTGCAAAGGACTCACTTTTACGATTGCGGCTAACTATGGCGGCCGCTGGGATATCTTGCAGGCGATACGTCAATGTTTAGCTGCCAACCCTGGCTTGAAGCCCGAACAAGTCTCCGAAGAATTATTGCAAGCCCATCTATCAATGGCTTATGCACCAGAGCCTGATTTATTTATTCGTACCGGTGGCGAGCAACGAGTGAGCAACTTCTTATTGTGGCAACTAGCCTATACCGAGTTGTATTTCACGGATATCCTTTGGCCTGATTTTGATGAAGCCGAATTACACAAGGCTTTCGATTGGTTTAGTCAGCGCGAGCGTCGCTTTGGGCGCACGAGTGCTCAGTTGGCTTCTGAGCCATTGAGCGACGCAGTTTAGTAATCCACATCCCTCTTATGTTAATAACTCGAATCATTACTGCCACTATCTTGATGGCAGTGCTATTGCCTATTTTGTTTTTATTGCCACCAATCTATCTGGGCATATTTTTCCTCATCGCATTGCTTGCTGCCGCTTGGGAGTGGAGTCGCATGATTGCTCCAGGAGCTAAGAAATCTGCCTGGCTTTATGCTGTTTTTTGCTTGGTCATTATTTTATTTTTGCTGGGTATGCAGGCAATCGCATGGCAGTTCTCTTTGCTGATGATGGCGGTCTTATTTTGGTTTTTTATAGCACCATTCATTTTGTTAAAAGGGATGAACCTTTCTTTAGAAAAGTTCAAAGCTTTTTACAGCATTCTGGGCTTGATCATTCTTCCGGCGACTTGGTTCGCCTTAGTTTTCTTACGTGAGCTCGGTTTAGTCTTCTTATTAAGCAGTATGGCTTTAGTTTGGGTTGCTGATATTGGAGCCTACTTTGTTGGTAAGGCGTTTGGTAAACACAAGCTGGCAGTTCATATCAGTCCGGGGAAGTCGATTGAGGGCGCTGTAGGCGGCCTATTTCTTTGTTATGTCTATGCATTCTTATGTGTCACGTATTTACCGCTAGGTGATACATTATTTGGCGCTTGGGCTATCCGATTTGGCTGGGTGCCAATGTTTGTGATGGTCACAGTATTGGCGGCTTTCAGCGTCTTCGGAGATTTGTTTGAGTCTCAGTTAAAGCGCCTAGCTGGAGTTAAAGATAGTAGCCATCTGTTGCCTGGCCATGGTGGCGTGCTCGATCGTGTTGATGCGCTCATACCAACAATGCCAATTGCCGCTTTATTAGCTGGATTGATTTAATGTCTCCAAAACAGGTTGCCATCCTAGGATCCACTGGATCGATTGGTGTTAACACCTTAGATGTAATCCGTGCTCATCCTGAGCGTTTCAAAGTGGTGGCTTTGACAGCTGCAAAACAAGTGCAACGTTTAGCTGAGCAGTGCATTGAATTTAATCCAGCCATTGCAGTGGTAGCCGATGCCGATGGTGCTACCGAACTAAGTCGAATCTTGCAAGAAAAAAAGCTTACTACTCAGGTTCTCTACGGACCGCAGGCATTAGTTGAGGCTGTAACCGAGTCTGGATGTGACACTGTCATGGCGGCGATTGTGGGGGCGGCCGGTCTAGTGCCCGCTCTAGCTGCAGCACAAGCAGGTAAGAGAGTATTGCTCGCCAATAAAGAAGCGCTAGTGATGTCGGGCAATTTATTTATGCAGGCGATGAAGGCGGGGGGCGGTGAACTGCTCCCTATCGACAGTGAGCACAATGCAATCTTCCAATGTCTGCCAGATCGCTTTACCAAAAATCCATCCGAGCATTTGGGTGTTGAAGAGCTGTGGTTAACCGCCTCTGGTGGCCCATTCAGGGATAGATCGCTTGCAGATTTAGCAAGCATTACTCCTGAGGAAGCTTGTGCCCACCCAAACTGGGTAATGGGTAGAAAAATTTCAGTTGATTCGGCGACGATGATGAACAAAGGTCTAGAAGTGATCGAAGCCTATTGGTTGTTCGGTTTGCCTCTAGAAAAAATTAAGGTTTTGATTCATCCGCAGAGCGTTGTGCACTCGATGGTGCGTTATCGCGATGGCTCAGTGCTGGCGCAAATGGGTCAGCCTGATATGCGTACGCCAATTGCTTATGGCCTGGCTTGGCCTGATCGTATTGATGCTGGTGTTTCTCCCTTAAATCTGACTCAGTTGTCTGGTCTTAGCTTTACGGAACCCAATTTTGCTCAATTTCCTTGTTTGAGTTTAGCCTTTGCTGCTGCAAAAGCAGGAGCTACTGCTCCCGCTATATTGAATGCTGCCAATGAAGTTGCTGTTGCAGCTTTCTTAGATGACGGCTTACCTTACTTAAAGATTTCGGATGTTGTTGAGCACTGTTTGAATACCTTACCTCCGGTTTCAGCAGATTCTTTGCAAACCATTCTTGAGGCTGATGCTCTTGCCCGTCAGACCGCGAATCAGTTCATTCGCGCACTTCAGAATTAAATTGGTAGATTTGTGCAGGCCTTAATTACGCTTGGCGCATTCTTAGTCACACTGGGTGTATTGGTGAGCTTTCATGAGTACGGCCATTTTTTGGCGGCTCGTTTATGTGGAGTTAAGGTACTTCGATTTGCCTTGGGATTTGGTAAACCACTTTTTACTTTTCACGCCCGCAATGGTACCGAGTGGGTGCTCGCCTCTATTCCTCTGGGTGGCTACGTCAAACTGCTCGATGGTCGCGATAGTCAGCAAGCCATTCCAGAAAAAGAACGTTCTGAATCATTTGATGTAAAGCCTCTTTGGCAGCGTTCTTTGATCGTAGCGGCAGGACCCTTTGCCAACTTCCTGCTGGCAGTTATTTTATTCTCTGTACTTTACGTATCGGGCGTGCCTCAGTTGCCTGCTCGACTCCAAACTCCGCTTGAACAATCAGTTGCTGCAAAACTTGGAGTAGCGGTAGGGGATCAAGTCATTGGATGGCAATCCCTCTCATCCGACTACAGTGGTGCCCCGATTCTGGAGGATTTTGATACTGTTTCAAGTTGGAATGCCTTGCGTTGGCTTTTATTGGATGCGCTTACTGAGGGGCAGGGTTTTGCTTTGGAGATACAGGATATCTCTGGCGCTCGCCATGTTAAGTCCTTTAGACAGGGTGATTTACCCCCAGTTACACCAGAATCTGACCCATTTCAAGCACTAGGCTTGCTTCCCCAGGTCAGCCCACCCTCAGAGTGGAAAGAGCTTAAATTAGGCCCTATTGATGCCCTAGGTTTTGCCGGTCAGCGAGTTTATTTGATAAGCAAGGTCTCCATGAGGCTAATGCTGGGTTTATTTACCGGCAAAACAACCCTAAAACAGCTGGGCGGGCCTTTGAGCATTGCGGATATGGCAGGGAAGTCTGTCCAAGTCGGCTGGCAGCCATTTGTGTCCTTCTTAGCCCTCATGAGTATCAGTATTGGACTCTTGAATTTAGTGCCTTTACCAATGCTAGACGGGGGTCAGCTCCTGTATGATGCATGGGAGTTGGTTGTTGGTAAGCGAATGTCAATATCCGCGCAGGAAAAGCTCCAAAAAGTGGGTTTTTTGCTGCTGATATCTCTTTCCTTGCTAGCCTTGTTTAATGATTTGCAACGCTACCTTTCACCTTGAATTTTTTGACCTCTTCTCTCCGCTCCGTAGCTCGATTTGTTGCTCAAGTCGCTTTCATTTTTGCGGCTAGTTTCTGCATTAACGCGCAGGCAGCTGATCCATTCGTTATCAAAGATATTCGAATAGAAGGTTTGCAGCGAGTGGAGCCGGGAACTGTATTTAGCTATCTGCCAGTTCAGGTGGGCGATTCTTTTACAGAAGAGAAGAGTGCTGAGGCCATCAAGGCTTTGTACAGCACCGGCTTTTTCCGAGATGTACAAATTCAGGCTCAAGGTAACGTCCTGATCGTCATTATTGAAGAGCGCCCAACAATCTCTCGCATCGAATTTACTGGGATGAAAGAGTTTGACCAGGAAGTGGTACGTAAATCCTTAAAAGCAGTGGGTGTAGCAGAAGCTCGCTTCTATGACAAAGCTTTAATTGACAAAGCTGAGCAAGAGCTCAAGCGTCAGTATGTCGGTAAGGGCATGTATGCAGCTGAGGTAGTTGCAACTGTTACCCCAGTGGAGCGCAATCAAGTAGCGATTTATTTCAATATTGATGAAGGCCCTGTGGCCAAGATCCAAGAGATTAATTTCATCGGTAACAATGTCTTTAGCGAAAGTACGCTCAAAAGCCAAATGCAGTTAAAAACGGGTGGCTGGCTTTCTTGGTACAGCAAGGACAATTTGTACTCCAAGCAAAAGCTCACGGCTGACTTAGAGAACATCCGCTCTTACTACCTCAATCGTGGTTACCTCGAATTTGTCATTGAATCCACTCAGGTTTCCATTACCCCGGACAAAAAAGGCATCTACCTCACGATTAGTATTCGCGAGGGTAATAAGTTCACAGTAAAAGATGTCCGCTTAGCAGGTGAATTATTGGGCAAGGAAGCTGAGTTGATTCAGCTAGTAACTCTCAAGCCGGGGGACACCTTCTCCTCCGCTAAGTTGACCGAGAGTACCAAGGCGATTGCAGAAATTTTAGGTTCGTATGGTTATGCGTTTGCAACCATTAATCCGCAGCCAGATATTCGTCGCGATCTGAGTGAAGTTGATTTAACACTCGTGGTGGATCCAGGACGTCGCGTCTATGTGCGTCAAGTGAATGTCACTGGAAATGCCAAGACTCGAGATATGGTTATTCGTCGTGAGATGCGTCAGTTCGAAAGCTCCTGGTTCGACAGTGAAAAAATTGACCTGTCTAAAAAACGTTTAGGTCGATTGGGTTATTTCACTGAGACTGATGTTTCTACGCAAGATGTCCCTGGATCTCCAGATCAGGTTGACGTGAACGTGAAGGTGGCTGAAAAGCCAACTGGCGCGATTACCTTAGGTGCTGGTTTCTCATCTACCGAGAAGTTGATTCTCTCTGCCGGTATTAACCAGGAAAATGCCTTCGGTACAGGTACCGCAGTGGGCTTGAATTTCTCTCTCGGTAAGATTAATCAAAGTTTGGCCTTGTCAAACTACGATCCTTACTTCACGGAAGATGGCATTAGCCGCTTCACTGATTTGTACTATCGCTCATCCAAACCGCTGTATTACACCGGCGATCCAGATTATCAAATCAAGTCTGTTGGTAGCAATATTAAGTTTGGTGTTCCTTATACCGAGGTGGATCGAGTCTTCTTTGGTACCGGATTTGAGGTATTCCAAATTCAATCCAGTATTAATACGCCAACACCGTACTTAAACTACATGCAGGACTACGGCATTGCTGCCCCTGGTTACCCTGCGACACTGAATACTTATAACGTTCCAATCACAATCGGTTGGTCACGTGATGGTCGCGATAGCGCACTGATTCCATCATCAGGATCTTTGCAACAACTGAATGCTGAAGTTGGAACACCAGTCGGCAACATGATGTTCTATCGTCTGTTTGGTCAGTATCAAAAATATCACTCCTTCTCAAAGGGCAATATCCTGTCCTTTAACGGTGAAGTTGGTTATGGTGAGGCTTACGGCAAGTACCCATTCCCAATTACTAAAAACTACTATGTTGGTGGTATTGGATCGGTTCGAGGCTATGCCCCTGGATCGCTAGGACCTACCTACGTCAATACCTATACTGGCTTGAATCAGCCTACCGGCGGTCAGTCTAAAATTGTTAGTAACGTTGAGTACACCGTCCCTGTTCCTGGATCTGGCGTTGATAAAACCTTGCGCGTATTTGGTTTCGTGGATGGTGGTAATGTCTATAACGAAAATATCAATCTCGTCTTGCGATATTCTTATGGCTTAGGTTTATCATGGATATCACCACTGGGCCCACTAAAGTTCAGCTATGGTATTCCGATCAAATCATTGCCAACGGATAATGTGCAGCGTTTGCAGTTCCAGGTCGGTACAGCGTTTTAATTGTTTAAGGAAAGTTTTATGAAGCTTCATCAATCTTCTAAATGGATTCAATACGGCTTAATAGCTGTGTCATCAATGATTGCTTTGCCGCAGGCATTTGCTCAGGATGCTGGAACACGAGTTGCAGCTGTGAACGTTGAAAAGGTATTCAACGAATCCAATATGGCCAAAGCAAGCCAGACCAAATTACAAAATGAATTTACAAAGCGCCAGTCTGAAATTCGCGATAGCGCTGAAAAAATTAAGTCCGCTGCTGAAAAATTAGATCGTGACTCAGCAGTAATGCCTGAGGCAGAGCGTTTGCGTCGTCAACGTGAGTTGGCAGATCAAGACCGCGAATTGCAACGCAAGCAACGTGAGTACACAGAAGATCTGAATCAGCGCAACTTCGAAGAGCGCGCCAAGATTGCTGAAAAAGCCAATCAAGCCCTCAAGCAAATTGCTGACCAAAGAAAAATTGATGTCATTATTCAAGATCCAGCCTATGCCAATCCAAAGGTTGATGTTACTGATGATGTCATCAAGGCTTTGAATAGTCTCAAGTAAGTTTTATGCCCACCGCCATCGAGCTGGCCGAACAGTTTCAACTAAGCTTGGTGGGGGATGGCTCCCTCGCGCTTCAGGGTCTTGCTCCACTCGAGCGAGCCCAGTCTAGCCAAATCTCCTTTCTTTCCAATCCACTGTATCGCCAACAGGCTAGTGATAGTTCGGCGGGTGGATTGATTGTTAGCAAAGCGGATTTGGATTTTCTTCAAGCGAACCCTAGCAGTACCTCAGCTGGGCGGGTATATTTTGTTTCCAAGAATCCATACGCTACTTTTGCCAGAATGGCGCAGCACTTTTCTAGGGTTTCAGTCCCTGTTTATGTACCTGGAATCCATCCAAGTTCAGCCATCGATTCTTCTGTAAAGCTTCCTACTTCCTGCCATATTGGACCATTTGTACAAATCGGCCCTGGCGTGAAATTGGGCGAGCGTGTCACCTTATTAGGCAATACTTCAGTTGCTAGAAATTCTACTATTGGCAGTGACACTTTAATTTACCCAAATGCCTCTATTTATTCAGAGACTATTATTGGTGAGCGATGCATTATTCATAGCGGTGCTGTGATTGGTGCGGATGGTTTTGGTTTTGCGCCTGACTTTTCGTCCACGGGGGGTGAGTGGGTCAAGATCCCTCAAACGGGTGCCGTGGTTATTGGTAATGATGTTGAAGTTGGTGCATCAACCACAATCGATCGTGGCGCCATGAGCGATACCATCATAGGCAATGGAACGAAGATTGATAACCAAGTGCAAATTGCGCACAACGTAGTAGTTGGTAGCTGCTGTGTGATTGCCGGTTGTGCTGCGATCTCAGGAAGCACCAAGATTGGTAACTTCTGCATTATTGGTGGTGCAGCCAACTTTGCTGGACATCTCACGATTGCAGACAGAACAACGGTGTCTGGTAACACCTCAATTATTCGTTCTATTTCCGAGCCGGGTCAGCATTACACGGGTGTTTATCCATCCATGCTGCATAGTGCTTGGGAGAAAAACGCTGCGATTCTGCGCGGTCTCGATAAAATACGCCAACGCTTACGATTATTAGATAAGTCTAAATAAACTCATCAGCATTTTAAAAAAATTTAAATACTTTATTCAGCAGGTAAACACATGAGCAAACCCATCGCTATCGACATCAATCAAATTTTGAAGTTGTTGCCACATCGCTACCCATTCTTATTGGTTGATCGTGTTCTAGAGATTGAGCCTCGTCAAAGTATTACCGCCTTGAAGAACGTCACGATGAATGAACCGTTTTTTCAGGGGCACTTTCCTGATTTTCCGGTAATGCCGGGTGTTTTAATTATTGAGGCACTTGCTCAAACTGCTGCCCTTCTCACTTTTTCGGAAGTCCGTGAAGAGAATGCTATTTACTACTTTGCTGGTATTGATGGTGCTCGCTTTAAGAAACCAGTATTGCCTGGCGATCAGCTGATCATGACGGCTAAGCTAGAGCGTGAACGCGCTGGCATCTACAAGTTTCAAGTGCAGGCTACTGTTGATGGTGAGCTTGCTGCTGAGGCGAATATTACTTGTGCTGTTCGTACGAAAGGTGCGTAATGACTCGGATTCATGCATCCGCTGTAGTTGATTGCAAAGCTGAGATCGCTAGCGACGTAGAAATTGGCCCATATTCTGTTATTGGCCCAAACGTCAAAATTGGTGCTGGCAGCAAGATTGGCTCACATACTGTGATCGAGGGTTACACCACGATCGGCAAAGAGAATACCTTTGCGCACTTTGCTGCTATTGGTGGCGCTCCCCAGGATATGAAATACCGTGGCGAGCCTACCCAATTGATTATTGGTGATCGCAATACGATTCGTGAGTTCACTACCATTCATACGGGTACATCTCAGGATGAAGGTATCACCAGAATTGGTGATGACAACTGGATCATGGCTTATGTACATATTGCCCATGATTGCCAAATCGGTAACCATACTATTTTCTCGAGTAACGCACAAATTGCCGGTCATGTGAAGGTGAGTGATTGGGCGATTATGGGTGGCATGTCTGGCGTGCATCAATTTGTCCGCATAGGTCAACATGCTATGTTGGGCGGTGCTTCTGCATTAGTGCAAGATATTCCGCCATTTGTGATTGCGGCTGGAGATAAGGCTTCTCCACACGGCATTAACGTGGAAGGTTTAAAGCGTCGCGGTTTCTCAAGTGAAACGATTTCTGCATTGCGTCAGGCGTATAAGGTTCTCTACAAAGATGGCCTGAGTTTCGAAGAGGCAAAGGTAGAGATTCAGAAGATGGCACTCGCTAGCGCATCTGATGCCGCTACCGCAGAAAAGCTGACAGAGTTCCATGACTTTATTGCCGCCTCTACGCGCGGCATTATTCGCTAGAGTAAATCAGTGTCCAAACTTGCTTGTGTTGCCGGAGAACCTTCGGGTGACTTACTGGCTGCGCCAGTATTAAGCGCACTAAAGCAGATCCCCGATACCTCCAGGTTGGAGGTCTACGGGATTGGTGGTCCCCGCATGCAGGCAGAAGGTCTGCGCTCAGATTGGCCAATGGAGACACTTAGTGTTCGCGGTTACGTTGAGGCAATCAAGCAATTGCCTGCTATTCTCAAGCTACGAAAAGAACTCATTGCCAATTTGCTCGGCGAAGGACGCCCTGATGTCTACTTGGGTATTGATGCTCCAGATTTCAATTTAGGGGTTGAGTTAGCTTTGCGCAAAGCCGGTATTCCAACCTTACATTTTGTTTCACCATCCATTTGGGCTTGGCGAGCAGGGCGCATTACGAAGATTAAGCAGGCAGTAGAACGCATGCTCTGTATCTTTCCCTTCGAAACTGAGATTTACGAACGTGCTGGCATTAGTGCGACTTATGTTGGACATCCGCTAGCAAGCGAGATTCCATTGGAATCCAACCCAGCGGCTGCTAAGCAGAAAATTGAAAAAATCTTAAACCTGCCTGCTAATACATTAAATGGAATTGTGGTTTCCGTTCTCCCTGGTAGTCGCGGTTCTGAGATTGAGCTCATTGCGCCAGTCTTTTTTGAAACGATTGCAGAGCTTGTGAAGCGCATGCCAGGACAATTCCTACACTTTGTAGTTCCAGTTGCAACCCCACGACTGCGTGAACCGCTTGAGACTTTGCTCAAAAACGCTCTGGAGAAAAATCCAAGCCTGGATATTTATTTGATCGATGGTGAGGCTGATGCTGTTCTTGAGGCTGCTGATGTCGTGTTGATTGCCAGCGGCACAGCTACATTACAGGCGGCACTTTGGAAAAAGCCCATGGTGATTTCTTATAAGGTGCCCTGGTTGACTGCGCAGATCATGAAACGACAGGGCTACTTACCTTATGTTGGTTTACCGAATATCCTTTGTGGCGAGTTTGTTGTCCCAGAGCTTTTGCAGGATGATGCAACCCCAATAAAGTTGGCTGATGCCTTATTGGCCTGGCTAAATAACCCCAGCAAAGTTGCCCAACTAAAAACACGTTTTGCAGCGATGCATGAGACCCTGCGTAGGCCCACGGGGTTATTGGTAGCGCAGGCCGTGGCACAAACGATTACTGCCGCTAAAAATCGGACTACTGTGTGAGCCTAATTTGGGTATGTGGTGTTGATGAGGCAGGACGCGGCCCATTAGCGGGGGCGGTTGTCGCTGGTGCCGTCGTTCTCGATCCCGGTAATCCTATTGCTGGATTAAAAGATTCTAAGAAGTTATCAGCTGCAAGACGCGAGTTTCTATTTGAGCAAATTCAACTCAAGGCGAAGGCTTGGGGTCTTGGTGAGGCGAGTCCAATTGAGATTGATGAAATTAATATTTTGCAAGCGACAATGTTAGCAATGCGCCGTGCTATTGAAGATCTCACCTCACGTTTAGGTGCTTGGCCTGATAAGGCGTTAATTGATGGCAATCGCTGCCCTGAACTTCCCATATCAGCTGAGGCTATCGTTAAGGGCGATACCAAAGAGCCAGCGATTTCAGCAGCATCGATTCTGGCTAAGGTGACGCGTGATCGTCAAATGATGGCTTTGCATGAACTCCATCCGCAGTATGGCTTTGCGCAGCACATGGGTTATCCAACAGAAGCGCATTTCGCTGCCTTAAAAGAATTTGGCACCTGCGATCAACATCGTCGCAGCTTTTCACCGGTTCGCAATGTGCTGGCACTGCATAGTTGATAATCCCATCTATGAAAATTGAATTTATCAGCTCAAAAGACAATTCCCTGTTTAAGGAAATTCGTCAACTACAAGCTACCGGCCCTAAAGGTCAAAAGGCTCGATTTGCTTGTGGCCAGGCTTTGCTTGAAGGAATTCATTTGGTGCAAACCTGGGTAGGCAATCCAGCACTCAAGACTATAATGACATCTGAATTGGGCTTGCAGAATCCAGAGATCGCCCAAGCGGTTTATGACCATTTTGAAATTTGTCCCGAGACTCGCGTTTATCAATTGGATAAAGGCCTCTGGGATTTACTATCTGACTTAGTCAATGCTCCGCAAATTGCGGGATTGCTAGATCTCCCTGAAACTGCATTAAATCCTCAAAATTCGGTTGCTACGATTGCTGGTGATGTGATTATTTTGGATCGCATTCAAGATGCAGGTAATGTGGGCTCTATATTGCGCACCGCTGCTGCGGCTGGCTTCACTCAAGTAATTGCATTAACAGGTTGCGCTCATCTGTGGTCTAGCAAAGTATTGCGCGCCGGTATGGGTGCTCATCGATTACTTGATCTTTATGAAGGTTGGTCAACTCAGCAAGTGCTTAGTGCTGTAACTGCGCCTTTGCTGGCGGCTACCGCTGACGGTGAGTTAGATCTCTTCAATATGGCCAAAGTATTAACGCATCCCGTTGCTTGGGTAATGGGAAGTGAAGGGCAGGGTGTTTCTGAAGGCCTGATGGCTCAAGCTAAAGGCGTATCAATCCCAATTGATCCTAGAGTTGAATCTCTCAATGTTTCTACAGCAGCAGCCATCTGCCTATTTGAGACTGTGCGAGTTAGGCGCGGTTAGCTGATTACTCAGGTAGTATTACTCACACCATATTTTTTAGGATTGAATGAGCTTCCAATACGACAAAAGGTTTTTAATATCTGGCCTCATTATGTTGGTGCTTGGGCTTGTAGCACCAATCTACTCGCCGTATGCATTAGCCAAAATTGGCCTCTTGCAGGCTCACTTAATTGGAGCAGTACAAGCTTTAGTATTTTTTTCTTTCGCTTGGATGTGGCCTCAACTATCCCTCCCGAAATTTACCAAAGTCATTGCCACTTTCTCCCTCTACGTCTCTTTATGGGCTAACTGGATTGGCACTTTGTTTGTCGGCATTTTTGGCGCTGGAAAAGAGCAATATATTGTGAATCAAGATCTTGTTCCAGGCGCCACGGGCTTTTGGAATACAGCAACCCTATTGCTGATTAATCTCTCTCAGTTGGCTGTATTGGCGGTGATATTGGCCATCGTTGGTTTTCTGGGATGGGTCTGGACAAGCAAAAAAGAGCGAGTCACTAACGTCATCTCCTTGATGTTGCTGATAACTCTGCTGTTAATCAGCCTTTTCCAAACCTTTAATCCAGAATTTTCAAACGGATAAACAGGTTTTTTAACCTAAGATTGTTTTATCCGACTTAATGGATTGCAATACCGTAGTAGCAATCTCTTCAATCGATTTGCTGGTTGTAGCCACCCAAGGAATGGATTCCTTTTTCATCATAGCGGTAGCTTCATTAATTTCGTAGCGGCAGTTTTCTAGCTTGGCATAGTTGCTACCAGGGCGTCGCTCATTGCGAATCTCTGACAAACGCTCGGCATCAATCATTAAGCCAAAAATCTTATTGCGGTAGGGGATTAAATCCTTGGGTAACTGCCCACGTTCAAAATCCTCGGGTATCAGAGGGTAGTTGGCCGCTTTCATGCCATATTGCATTGCCAAGTAAAGACTGGTTGGCGTTTTACCCACTCGGGAGATACCAACCAAAATGACATCAGCTTCCGCCAGGTTGCGGTTTGACTGCCCATCATCGTGGGCTAGGGAGTAGTTAATAGCCTCAATCCGGTTTTTATAGGCTTCGGTATCCGCATTGTGGTGCAGGCGGTTCATGGCATGGGTCGATTTGACACCTAGGGCTTGCTCCAAGGGTGCTACAAAAGTCTGGAACATATCCAGAATCAAGCCATTAGCCTTACCGACAATCTTGTTGAGCTCGGGATTCACCAAAGTGGTGAAAACTATGGGTTTTACCCCATATTTAGAGGCCGCCTGGTTGATGCTAGAAACGGCGTCATGGGCTTTTTCAGGACTATCTACAAAAGGCACCCGAATATGCTTAAAAGTGGCCTCAAATTGAGCCAAAATCGACTGACTGAAGTTCTCGGCGGTAATTCCAGTGCCATCAGAAACGATAAAAACAATACGGGTTTGGGTAGACATGAGGTTGGCCTAAAAGTCGTGGTCAGCACTACAATATGTAGTTAATGAAGTATGCCGTATTTTATTCGGCCGCTCGACCAGTTTCCTTATCTTTAGAGAGTATTTTATGTCCAACCAACAGCAACAAAGTAACGATGTAGCAAATGCCTATGTTTTGCCTTTTGAGCAACTCCGAATGACTGACGTTGAATCAGTCGGCGGTAAAAATGCCTCACTCGGTGAAATGATTTCTCAGTTGTCCTCCACGGGTGTTCGTGTGCCTACTGGATTTGCAACTACCTCATTAGCATTTCGTGATTTCTTAGAGCACAATAATTTAACCGAGCGCATTCAGAAGCGTTTGGAAAATCTCAACATTGATGATGTGCGTGCACTGGCTGAGGCTGGTAAAGAAATTCGTGGCTGGATTGAAACTGCTCCATTTCAAGCGCGTCTTGACAAAGAGATTCGTACGGCATTTAAAAAATTAGATGACTCTGGCAACGGTTCTTTCGCTGTGCGCTCTTCTGCAACTGCTGAAGACTTGCCTGATGCTTCATTTGCTGGACAGCAAGAAACCTTCTTGAACGTTGAAGGCATTGATGATGTTCTGAAAAAGATTCGTGAAGTATTTGCCTCCTTGTATAACGACCGTGCGATTTCTTACCGCGTTCACAAGGGCTTTGCTCATGCTGAAGTAGCCTTATCTGCTGGTATCCAGCGCATGGTTCGCTCTGACTTGGGTGCAGCTGGTGTGATGTTTACTCTAGATACTGAATCTGGATTTGAGGATGTAGTCTTCATCACTTCTAGCTATGGCTTGGGTGAGACAGTGGTACAGGGTGCAGTGAACCCAGATGAGTTCTATGTATTCAAAACTACTTTGGCGCAAGATAAGAAAGCGATTATTCGTCGTTCATTAGGCTCTAAGTTGATTCAGATGCAGTTCGCCCCAGCAGGCTCTGCTGAGAAGGTCATGACTGTGGATGTGGCTCCAGAAAAACGGAATCGCTTTTCATTGGAAGATGCTGACATTACTGAATTAGCAAAATACGCCGTCATTATTGAGAAGCATTACGGGCGTCCAATGGATATCGAGTGGGGTAAAGATGGTCAAGATGGCCGTATTTACATCCTGCAAGCACGTCCAGAGACGGTGAAGAGTCAGGCTGCTGGCCAGGTGGAAATGCGTTACAAACTCAAGGGCACCTCTAAGGTTCTTGCTAAAGGCCGTGCGATTGGTCAAAAGATTGGTGCGGGCCCAGTTCGGGTGATTCGTGATCCAAGCGAGATGAATCGTGTACAGCCAGGCGACGTTTTGGTTGCCGATATGACTGACCCTAACTGGGAGCCGGTTATGAAGCGCGCTTCCGCGATTGTGACCAATCGTGGCGGTCGTACTTGTCACGCGGCAATTATTGCCCGTGAGTTAGGTGTTCCTGCGGTGGTGGGTTGTGGTGATGCGACTGAGCATCTGCAAGATGGCATGATGGTTACTGTCTCTTGTGCAGAAGGCGACGAAGGTCATATTTACGATGGTCTGATTGAAACTGAAGTGACTGAGGTTTCTCGTGGCGTATTGCCAGAAATTCCGGTGAAGATCACCATGAATATTGGTAATCCTCAGTTAGCCTTTGATTTCTGCCAAATCCCAAACGCTGGTGTTGGTTTGGCTCGCCTCGAGTTCATCATCAATAACTACATTGGTGTGCATCCCCGTGCTGTATTGGAGTACCCAAACATTGATCCTGATCTCAAGCGCGCTGTAGAAAGCGTCGCTCGTGGCTATGCAAGCCCACGTCAGTTCTACGAGGATAAATTGGTTGAGGGTGTAGCAACGATTGCTGCTGCTTTCTATCCAAAGCCTGTGATTGTGCGTTTATCTGACTTTAAGTCAAACGAGTATAAGAAACTCATCGGTGGTTCACGCTATGAGCCGGACGAAGAGAATCCAATGCTTGGTTTCCGTGGCGCATCCCGTTACGTATCAGCAGATTTTGGTGAAGCCTTTGCCTTAGAGTGCGCTGCGATGAAGCGTGTTCGTGAGGACATGGGCCTGGATAACGTTGAGATCATGGTGCCGTTTGTCCGCACCATTAAGCAAGCTGAGCGCGTGATCGACATGATGGCGAAGTTTGGTCTCAAGCGTGGCGTTAATGGCCTGCGTCTGATCATGATGTGCGAGATTCCTTCCAATGCGATTTTGGCTGATCAATTCCTTGAGCATTTTGATGGATTCTCAATCGGTTCAAACGATATGACTCAGTTAACGCTGGGTCTGGATCGTGACTCCGGTATGGAATTATTGGCAATTGACTTTGATGAGCGCGATCCTGCAGTTGAGTTCATGATTGCCCGCTCTATTGATGCTTGCCGTAAGCAAAACAAATACGTTGGTATTTGCGGTCAAGGTCCTTCAGACCACCCAGACTTTGCACGTTGGTTGGTTGCCAAGGGCATTACTTCAATCTCCCTCAATCCGGATAGCGTTGTAGCTACTTGGGAAATGTTGGGCAAGAAAGAAGCGTAACTTACCCTCGCTAATTATTACTAGCGAGATGTAAAAAGGCCTAGATGCAAATCTAGGCCTTTTGTTTTGTGGTGAGTAAGCGAACTAGCGCTTCGCTTTTGCCACTACTTTTTTCTTAGGGATGGATTTAGCAGTTGTCTTGGCAGTTGTCTTAGCAGGCGCAGCCGCCTTCTTTACGGCGTTGCTATTGCGATGAATCGGTACTGCACCCATCTTCTTAGCGGGTGATGCAATCGAGCGCGAAGGAGTTGTACCAGACCAGCTAGGTTCTGCAATCGAGTTAAATGCAGAGCGTAATTTCTCGCCCCACAACTGGTGAATCATTTGGAAGTAGGGGTTAGACTCATCCATGGTGACCAACTTGCTAGCCTGTAATGAATTCTTTTCATAAACCAATAAATCTAGCGGCAAGCCAACAGAAATATTGCTGTTTAGAGTGGAGTCCATGGAGATTAGGGCGCACTTAGTGGCTAAATTGAGCGGAGTGTCAAAGGTAATGACCCTGTCTAAGATTGGCTTGCCGTATTTAGACTCTCCGATTTGGAAGTAACAAGTCTCAGGCGTAGCCTCAATAAAGTTACCGGCCGAATAGATATTGAAGAGCCTTGGGCGCTCACCCTTAATCTGCCCACCAAAGATCAGATTGCAATTGAAATCAATGCCTGCCTTTTCTAGTGACTTGTGATCTCGGTCGTAAACCTGTTTGATGGCATCACCAATGACAGCAGCTGCATCGTGAGTGCTTTCGACATTCCAGAGATTTTTCCCATTGAGGAGCTCGCCTTGTAGCAAGATTTCTTTAACCGCTTGAGTAATGGCAAGGTTGCCGGCGCTCATGAGAGTAAAAAATCGATCTTTATCCTTTTGGAATAAAGACATCTTTCTGAAGGTGCCAATTTGATCAACGCCCGCATTGGTGCGAGTGTCAGATAAAAATACCAAGCCATCTTTTAGGCAAAGCCCAACGCAATACGTCATCCTGCAGCCCCTTTAATTATTTCTTTGAATTATCTCTTACTTGGCTTTATGAAGGGCTGCTTTACTTGACTTCGATAATCGATATGCTGGCGCTTAACTCTTCACCACCTCCGCCAGAGCGAACACCCTTAACCGGTGCCGCTGAGTAGTAATCTCTGCCAATCGCCAGGCGAACGTGGCGGGCATCAGTAAAGCAAGCGTTGGTAATATCGATACTAAGCCAAAGCCCTTTATCGATATCTGCGCAGAAATCAATCCAGGCATGGCTTGCCAGGTTTGGTGAATCCTCAGCAAAAAAGTATCCGCTGACATAGCGAGCCGGGATGCCCGAGACGCGACACAGGCCGAGCATGATGTGTGCATGATCTTGGCAAACACCGGATTTCATGGCAAAAGATTGAGCGGCGGTGGTTGCTGAACTCGTTTGCCCTGGGAAATACAAAATAGTTCCTTGAACTGCTGCCGCTAATTCTAGAACCTTATCAATCGAATTTGTCTTGGGCAGAGAGGCTGAAAAATACTCCAGCATTTCTACAGTCGGTTCGGTTAAATTAGTTTGCTGTAGGAGGTGATAGGGAGAGACTGCCTTGGCATCATCCCTAAACTCAAAGGCTGCTTCAGTATGAACCTCACCTTCAGCCTCAATCATCATTGAGGTGTATGAGCTCTCTTGAACAAAAACACTGTACAGATTTCCAAAGGCGTCGAGTGATGTGCTTGCCTTAATCGGCGTGCTGACTTTCCACTTTTCAATAGTTTGACCAGCTACATCAGGAGGCGTGAGACGTAACTCTTGAATGGAGTAACGCACTGGCGTTTCATAACGGTATTCTGTGCGGTGACGAATCTTCAGGTGCATGGTGATCTTTAAGCTACGGCTAATGGTATGAGGTAGGCATTACTGAATTCATCAGCAATATGATTGATGCGCTCTAAGAACTCTTCAATGAACTCCTCCAAGCCTTGCGAGAAGACCTCATCAATATCGGAATAGTCTAGGCTTGCCTTGAGCTTGCCAAGCAGGCGTTCAATTTCTTTGGATTGCTGATTCTTCATCTCTGCAATCAGGGGAATGAGCTCATTGACGCAGCACACTAATGAGCGCGGCATTTGCTTATTAAATATGAGGAGTTGTGCTACTTGCTTAGGAGTGACTTGATCAGAATAGATCTGCCGATAGATCTCAAAAGCAGATACAGAGCGCAGGAGGGCAGCCCAGTGATAAAAATCAAAGAAGTCGCCATCAGCCCCATCAATCACTTCAGCGACCTCACCCTCAACTGCTTTACCTTTTTTGTCAGTGCGCAATACCTTTAGCGCAGCCTGACCTTCATATTTAGTTTCTAAGATACGCGCAGTGTTATCGGCTCTCTCCAGCAGGGTACCGACATTCATAAAGTAGAAAGCTTCATTCTTGAGCATGGTGCCATGCATGACGCCCCTAAATAGGTGACAGCGATGCTTCACCCATTCTAGTAATCTACTGGGGTCAGCTTGATTACGGGCCTCTAGAATGCGTTGCAACTCCAGCCAAGTGGTGTTCTGGGTTTCCCATGCTTCAGAGGTAATTTTTCCCCGAATAACGCGGGCATTCTCACGAGCGGCAAATAAGCAGGACACAATGCTGGAAGGATTGCTAGTTTCATAAATCATGAAATCCAATACATTCTCACGAGTCACCACATCGTATTTCATCAAGAACGATTCTTCTAGCTTGGAAATCGTGAGCAACTTCTTCCAGCTTTGCTCTAAAAATTCTGCGGGCTGTGGGAGTAGGGAGGTTTGGTGGTTGACATCCAACATACGTGCAGTGTTTTCTGCTCGCTCTGTATAGCGGGCCATCCAGTAAAGGCAATCAGCGGTACGACTCAACATATGTACTTATCCCTTTTATTCTTCTAGAACCCAAGTGTCCTTGGTACCGCCACCTTGCGAGGAGT
The DNA here is from genome assembly GCF_002281105.1 of Polynucleobacter sp. 35-46-11. Classification (NCBI taxonomy): domain Bacteria; kingdom Pseudomonadati; phylum Pseudomonadota; class Betaproteobacteria; order Burkholderiales; family Burkholderiaceae; genus Polynucleobacter; species Polynucleobacter sp. 35-46-11. Next base: position 1,969 of record NZ_NCFJ01000020.1, on the reverse strand, counting down.
TCACGACTAAAGAACCTTCTTTAAGGGCGACCCGTGTAAGGCCGCCTGGAACCATCTTGATTGTTTTGCCGGACAAAACAAATGGGCGCAAATCAATATGGCGGGGTGCAACGCCAGATTCAACAAAAGTCGGGCAGGTAGACAATGCCAGTGTTGGCTGCGCGATGTATTTATCTGGATTGGCAATCAGATGCCCTCGGAATTCTTCAATCTCTGCTTTGGTGGATGCTGGCCCAACCAACATGCCATAGCCACCAGCACCATGCGTTAACTTCACCACCAATTTTTCTAAATTGGCTAAGGTGTAGGCAAGATCGTCTGGCTTGCGACATTGGAAGGTTGGCACATTGTTAAGAATGGGTTTCTCACCCAAGTAGAACTCAATCATGTCAGGTACGTAAGGGTAGATAGACTTGTCATCCGCAATACCGGTACCAATTGCGTTGGCTAAAGTCACATTACCCGCGCGATGCGCAGAGAGTAATCCAGCAACGCCTAATGTTGAATCGGAGCGGAATGCAAGTGGATCCAGGAAATCATCATCAACGCGGCGATAAATTACATCCACACGTTCAGGGCCTTGGGTAGTACGCATAAAGACTTGCTCATTCTTCACAAACAAATCTTTGCCCTCAACCAATTCAACACCCATTTGCTGAGCCAAATAGCTATGCTCAAAATAAGCGGAGTTGTACATGCCTGGTGTGAGTACTACGACATTGGGTTTCTTGATGTCATCTGGTTTGACAGACTTTAAGCACTCCAATAAAAAATCCGGATAGTGCTCGACAGGTGCAACCCGATATTTTTGAAACAGATCTGGGAAGAGTCGCATCATCATTTTGCGATCCTCCACCATATAAGAAACGCCAGAGGGAACGCGCAAGTTGTCTTCTAGAACGTAGAACTCGCCTTCACCAGCACGCACGATATCGATTCCGGCGATCTGGGCGTAGATGTCTCGTGGAACATTGACGTTACGCATCTCCGGACGATATTGCGCGTTGTTATAAATCTGCTCGGCAGGAATGATTCCGGCTTTGATAATTTCTTCTTGGTGGTAGACGTCATAAATGAAGCGATTAAGCGCTTTAACCCGTTGACGTAAGCCAGCCTCTAATTGCTCCCATTCTTTGGCAGTAAAGATGCGCGGGACTTGATCGAAGGGGATGGTTCTCTCGGATCCAAGATCATCTCCATAGACCGCAAAGGTAATGCCCACTCGTCGGAAGATGAGATCGGCCTCTGCGCGCTTGAGACCCATGAGGGTATCGCTCTGCTGCTTTAGCCAGTTATGGAAGACTTGGTAATGGGGACGCGCTTTTCCGCTGGCGTCGAGCATTTCATCAAAAGGCAATTTCATAGTTACAAAATAACGCCTTTGGGTGTTTAAAAAACTGAGGGATGGAGCAGCTTGGTGCTCTATGCACTTTATTGGTGCATTAATTCTGCACTTTAATAGCTATGGACTTGTTTATCCAATTAAGCGTTGAGATCGCCCCTAGCAATTCTTCCCTTTTGGACTTCCCATTCACGCTCTTTAGTTGCTGCGCGTTTGTCGTGCTGTTTCTTGCCTCGGGCTAGCCCAATCTCACACTTCACATTGCCTTTGGAAAAATGCAGATTTAATGGGACGAGGGTGTAGCCCTTTTGCTCAACTTTGCCGATGAGCTTTTTAATTTCAATTGCATTGAGCAGGAGTTTGCGGGTACGGGTACTGTCGGGAACAATATGGGTAGAAGCCGATAGGAGTGGGGTGATGTGACAGCCAATCAGGAATAGCTCCGCCCGACGGATGACAACATACGCTTCTTTAATGTGGACTCGACCAGCACGAATGGCTTTTACTTCCCAGCCTTCCAGAACCAGTCCTGCCTCGAACCGTTCCTCGATAAAATAATCGAAGAAGGCTTTTTTGTTATCGACGATACTCATATTTATTTAGCTTCTCAAGATCGATTATGGCAGA
>NZ_NCFJ01000217.1:0-4068 GCF_002281105.1 Polynucleobacter sp. 35-46-11 | reverse complement strand
ATGAAAAGTATTTTGAATGATTTCATGATATTTCCTTAATCGGGGTTAAACGAGTTTTAAAGCCTAAAAAAGCGATTGCTTTTTCATTCTTAGCCAACGCCTGAAACTTACAAAAGGAATACGAATATTTTAATTTTATGTCGTTTCGTACCAATGACGACTGCGGTTAACCACATGCACTACCAGCAGCATGGCTGGCACTTCAATCAGAACACCCACTACGGTAGCCAATGCAGCACCCGAGTGAAACCCAAATAAGCTGATGGCGGTGGCGACTGCCAACTCGAAAAAGTTGCTGGCGCCAATTAATGCAGAAGGGCAGGCGATGTTGTGTTTTTCACCAAGTTTTTTGTTGAGCCAATAGGCCAGCGCTGAGTTAAAAAATACCTGAATTAAAATGGGCACTGCCAGCAAGGCGATAATCAACGGTTGTTGCAAAATGGCAGCGCCTTGAAACGCAAATAGCAAAACTAAAGTAAGTAGTAACGCGCCGATTGACCACGGGCCAATTTTTTCCATAGCACTGTCAAACACCTGCTGACCACGACGTAACAGCAATTTGCGCCAAATTTGTGCAATCAATAACGGCAGCAATATATATAGCAGCACAGAGCTGATTAGAGTTGCCCAGGGAATTATAATCGCTGAGATACCCAACAATAGCGCCACGATGGGCGCAAAGGCAAAAATCATGATCGTGTCATTTAGCGCCACTTGCGACAAAGTAAATAGCGGATCACCTTTGGTCAGGCGACTCCATACGAATACCATTGCGGTGCAGGGGGCGGCAGCTAATAAAATAAGCCCCGCAATATAGCTGTCAATTTGCTCGGCAGGCAACAGTGGTGCAAAAATATTGCGAATAAACAGCCAGCCTAAAAACGCCATGGTAAATGGCTTGACTAGCCAGTTAATGACTAAAGTTACGCTAATGCCGCGCAAGTGTTGCTTGACTTCATGCATGGCGCTGAAATCAACTTTCACCAACATCGGAATAATCATTACCCAAATAAGCAAGCCTACCGGCAGGTTGATTTTAGCAATCTCAATATTACCTATGGTTTGAAATAGTGCTGGAAAAAACTGCCCGGCAGCTATACCAATGACGATACAAAAGGCTACCCATAAGCTCAGATAGCGTTCAAAAATATTCATGGATGAAGTGTTGGTAGTCATGTTAGTCGTTGCTTGATTATGGTGATTAGCCTGCAGCCAGTTGCTGTAATTTTTCCATGCCTATAGGCTCACTTATGTGTAATGGCACAACGGCATAGCGTTTGGCATATTGTTTCGCTACTGCGTCAATTTCTTTTAATTCATTATTTGCACGTTTGCGTAGTAAAGAAGATGTTGTCGTGGTTGCGGCAACACTTGAGTTAATCACCCATGCCCATGGCTCTATGCCAGCGCGGCGCAAATCTTCCTGTAAGTTTGCGGCTTCGAGCACGGGCGTTGTTTCTGCGAGTGTCACAATGAGCACTTTAGTTTGTTTACTGTCTTGCAGTTGCATCATTGGCGTGGTGTAGTGGAGGCCTGCGCTGTCCATCTGGCGTGCTACTTCACGATGGTAAGCGCCAGTTGCGTCCAACAACAATAATGTATGCCCGGTAGGCGCGGTGTCCATGACTACAAACTTTTTGCCGGCTTCACGGATGACGCGAGAAAATGCCTGAAATACAGCAATTTCTTCGGTGCAAGGTGAGCGTAAATCTTCTTCTAGCATGGCGCGGCCTTGAGCATCCAGCTTGGCGCCTTTGGTTTCTAATACATGCTGACGGTAACGTTCAGTTTCTGCTTGTGGGTCTATGCGGCTTACCGTTAGATTTTCCAGTGAGCCTGCTAAAGTTTCACTTAAGTGTGCCGCCGGGTCTGAGGTCGTTAAATGTACGCTTAAGCCACGGTTTGCCAAATCAACTGCAATGGCTGCAGCAATAGTAGTTTTACCCACGCCACCTTTACCCATTAGCATCATCAAGCCATGTTCGTCTTTAGCAATTTCATTGACCAGTGTTGAGAGATTAGGGGCGCTCAGTTTTGCATTTGGCTCTAGGTGGATAGCGATTGCGGTAGCTTTGTCTGTAAGCAATAAGCGTAATGCCTCTAAACCTACCAGATTGAAAGCTTTTAACATGACTAAGTCGCGGGGTAAGTTAACAAGTGCGGGTGGAATATTGTTAAGCGTTGTCTGTTCGCGTTTTTGTATCGCAACTGCTAGTGGGTCAGTCTCGTAATCATTGAGCGGCATAATGCCGTTAATCACCAGATATTGCTGTTGCAGACCGATGGCTGATAACTCTTCATGGGTGCGCGCAACTTCGCGCAGGGTGGCGCTTTGGGCACGTGCTACTAAAATGAGTCTGGTGCGAGCGCTATCAGCTAATGCGTCTAGTGCGGCTTGATATTGCGTACGTTGTTTTTCTAGTCCGGCCAATGGCCCCAAACACGAGGCGTCACCTTTGCCTGCTTCTAAAAACCCACTCCATGCGCCCGGTAATTGTAATAAACGAATGGTGTGGCCTGTAGGCGCGGTGTCAAACAGGATGTGGTCATAATCATGGGTTTGTCTTGAATCGATGAGTAGGGCGGTAAATTCATCGAATGCAGCAATTTCCGTGGTACAGACACCGGATAACTGTTCTTCAATGCCTTTTACAATGCTGTCAGGCAATTTGCCGCGCACTGGGTCTACAATCCGATTGCGATACTCTTGTGCTGCAGCTTGTGGGTCAATCTCAAGCGCGCTCAAGTTTGGCACCGCTGCAATATCGGTAATATGATTGCCAATATTTACACCAAATACCTGTCCTACATTTGATGCTGGGTCGGTGCTGACTAGCAGCACGCGCTTACCAAGTGCTGCCAATTCAATGGCGCTGGCACAGGCGATAGAGGTTTTGCCTACACCGCCTTTGCCAGTAAAAAACAAAAAACGAGGGGGTTGTTCAAGAAACTTCATTGATAATACCTAACAACATTTTCCAGCGTTGCAGCATGAAGCCGGGGCGGTAATTTCCACCATCTGAATATCCGCCCAGCGTGCTAGTTCGCTGCGGTTAGGATAGCGTCCAGCCAGCGCTACCTCGCCGTCTACTAGCACCAATGGCAAAGCCTCTTCGCCAGAGCGCTTTAAAAAACTCCGCACCACTTGATTGTTGGCGAACTGCATGGGCTGCTGTGCCAAATTAAAACGCTCAATGCTGACACCTTGCTGTTTTGCCCAATCTGCATCTGCGGAAAAATTCACTAATTGTTGGTCTACATCGGTGCCACATACGCCGCTGCTGCAACACATGGCAGGGTCATAAATTTGAATTGATTTCATGATGATTCTCCTTAAACAATTTCGACTGCAATTTTATCCATCGCAGCTTTGAGAGCAGTCTTGTTTTGTTGAAGCTCTTCAAGAGGCAGCGCTAAAAATGCTTCAATACGTGCGCGCAATATTTGATAGGCCTGCATAAATGCGGCATCAATTTCTGCGTCGGTACCTGTTGCATGCGCTGGGTCTGCAACGCCCCAGTGGCTTCTTAATACTTGCCCTAGGTAAACCGGGCAGGTTTCATTGGCTGCGTTGCCGCACACCGAAATCACAATATCTGGCGTTACTGGCAAGCTATCCCAGGACTTGCTGTAATAACCTTCGGTTGCAATGCCTTCGCGTGCGAGCAGCGCAAGTGAGCGAGGGTGTACCTCGCCAGTAGGTTTGCTGCCAGCGCTCATGCCATGCCAGCCTGCGGGTGCTAAATGGTTAAAAGTAGCCTCAGCCAGAATAGAGCGGCAAGAGTTGCCGGTGCATAAAAACAATACATTCATGTTGTTAGAGCCTCTGGGTTTATGGTGTTATTTGGGCGCGCATGCAGTGCTGCTATTTAAGCTGGCACATTGTTCCGGCTTACCTGCGCAGCATTCTTCAGTAAGGTAGTCTACAAGTGCAAACATCAACGTTAGGTTGGCGCGATAGCGTTGATAGCGACCCTCTTGCACTACGCTTACCATGTCGGCATGGGTCATGGCTTTTAAATGAAACGATAAGTTGTTAGCCGGAATGTTGAGTGTGCTGGCAATCTC
>NZ_NCFJ01000216.1:4131-4657 GCF_002281105.1 Polynucleobacter sp. 35-46-11 | reverse complement strand
CTGATTGCTCACAGTTGGTTAACTTTAAGCCCAGCTGAAGCAGAATCAAAAATCAAAGCGATTTTGGCAAGCGACCAAGTGTTTACGCGCATCGCTATTTTTGACGAGAACGGGCAAATTAGATTTGCATCTTCACCATCCAAGGGCGATGCAAGGCTAAAGCCGGAAGTAATGAGGTTACTTAATCATCAGCAAAGATGGCAAGTGCCTGTGATGTCGGTTGGAGAAATCTCCAGCGAATCTTCAGAGTTGTGGCATATCCCGTTATTAATTCCAATTTTTAATCATGAAAATAAAAATGGTGTATTACTCATTATTCTTGATCTGGGCTATGCACTAAAGCTCTACCAAAATATCGATATCGGTGAAACCGGCATCATTCATTTACTTAAATCGAATGGGCAGGAATTGGTGCAAGTGCGGCGTGGCGGCATAGAAATTATGAATCCGAATTGGATGAAATTAGCGCTTGATGCTAAGCATTTATCCGACGATAACTGGGTAGGAGAAATAAAAATACATGAAG
>NZ_NCFJ01000216.1:0-4070 GCF_002281105.1 Polynucleobacter sp. 35-46-11 | reverse complement strand
TTCTGGTGTCGCGTGAAATCAACGATATTTTGCGTGAACATCAGTCACTCAAACAAAAGTATTTTGTAGTGCTGACCCTATTTAGTTTGATGTTGCTAGGGGGTGCATTTTGGCTGAATTTAATGATGCAATGGCAGCGGCGCAGCTTCAATATGTTGGCCAAGTCAGAGGATGAGAAAAATCTGTTAATCGCCAACCTAGAAGGCGAGCGCAGCCGCGCCTTGGATATTGCTTCTAAAGATCATCTCACAGGCTTATGTAATCGGCGCATGTTTATGGAGCTGGGTGCTAGCCATTTAATCCGCAATAAACGTGCACGTAGTTTTAGTGCTGTGTTGTTTATTGACTTGGATCGCTTTAAATCTATAAACGACAGTTTGGGGCATCATATTGGGGATTTGCTGTTAAAAACAGTAGCTACTCGGTTGCAGCAAATGTTACGTGCTTCGGACATTACTTCACGCTTTGGTGGAGATGAGTTTGTGATTATGTTGACGGAGTTGGAAAAAGAATCGGATGTGGTAGAGATTGCAGAAAAAATTGTAAGCACCATCGCTGCACCATGCTTAAATTTGGATGGCCATGATATTCAGATTTTAGCCAGTATAGGCATTGCTATTTCGCCACGCGATGGTAATGATTTGCAGGCACTTATTCGCCATGCTGACTTGGCGATGTACCAAGCTAAACAATCTAAATCGGGGAGTTACGCGTTTTTTGACCCTAGCCTTAACAGCACTAATATCTTGCAGTTTGAATTAGAGCAGCGCTTCACTAGCGCATTGCTTAATGATGAGTTTGTGCTGCATTTCCAACCCAAAGTGGAAGTCAGTGGTTTTAAAATTGTCGGCCTTGAAGCCTTAATCCGCTGGAATCATCCGCAGCAAGGGTTAATTTATCCGAGCGAATTTATTCCGCTGGCAGAAAATACTGGCCACATTCTGGATTTGGGAATGTGGGTTATCCGCGCTGCATGTCAGCAAATTAGGCTTTGGAAAGATAAGCAAATCCCAGCGGTTAGAGTGGCGGTCAATGTGTCTGCACAGCAACTTAAAGATGACACATTGGCAGGCTATATTGATGCATGTATTAAAGAGTTTGGCTTGGCGCACCAAGACCTTGAAATTGAAATCACCGAAACGAGTTTGATTGATAATTTTGATGAGGTGAAATCTAAGTTGAAAAAAATTAAAGCGACCGGCGTCACTGTAGCGTTAGATGACTTCGGCAACGGATTTTCCAGCTTGAGCTACATCAAAACCTTACCGATTGATGTGATCAAAATTGATAAAGCGTTTATCGCGGATATTAAAAATAGTCACGATGATGCAATTATTGTGAACTCTACCATTACCTTAGCCCACAATTTGGGCAAGCAGGTGGTGGCAGAGGGGGTGGAAACCATCGATCAACTCGTACACCTGAAAACTGCAGGATGCGACCAAGTGCAAGGTTATTATTTTAGTCGGGCAGTGTCCGCAGAAAAAGCTGAAGCTTTGATGATAAAAGAAGTGCTATTTCATAATGAAACTTAAATTAATCGGATTGATGTTGGCTTTCGCTGCAAGCATATTTAGCAGCAATCTTTATGCTGAGCAAAAGTCATGCGAAGACCCTACGCCCATCCGTTTTGCCTTGATTCCCAAAAAGAACATGGTAGAGCAGTTGCGTTACTATCAGCCTTTGCTGCGCCTGCTAGAAAAAAACCTGAATCGCAAAGTAGAGGTGTTGCAACCCACCTCTTATGGCACAGTGATTGAAGGCTTGTTATCCAATGCGGTGGATATTGCTGAGCTTGGTGCTGGTTCTTATGCATTGACCAAAAAACGTGATGCCAATGCGATTGAAGCTTTTGCCACTTATTCACACACTAAAGGCCACTTTACCGAAGAAGGAAAGTACTACCGATCCATTTTGATTGTGAAAAGTGACAGCCCTTATAAAAGCTTTGATGCGTTACGAGGCGCTACATTAAACCTGACCGACCCTGCGAGCACTTCTGGGGCGATAGTGCCACAAAAAATGTTTTCTGCCACAGTAGGCATGCCGCTTAATATTTTCTTTGAAAGAATTTTATATTCAGGTTCACACGAAGCGGCAATCAAGCTAGTGCATAAAGGGTTTAGCGATGCTGCTTTTGTAGCCAGCATGCGTTTGGATGAAGAGATAAAAGCGCATAAATTTCGCAACAATGATTTTAAAGTGTTGTGGCAATCCAATCCTATTCCAAATGAGCCCACAGTTTACCGAAGCAATCTGTGTGAGCCACTCAAGTCAAAAATCAGACAAGTATTTTTCAACCATGCCACAGAATTGGCACCCATGTTGCGCAATTTAAATTTGGTAAAGTTAGTTGAAACCAATGATGCTGAGTATCAAGCGGTGATTCAGGCCTACGAATAAATTGAGATGGCCGCATCAGATAACCACCTTATGTTTTATAGATATTTTTCTAGAATTTCAAATGCAAGATTTTGTATCAGCTGTTCGCCTACGCCTAAGTTAGCTGGGTATGGTTTCACGATGCCAGTTTTTTTATAACCATGCCGGCAATAAAAATCAATCAGTTCTGCGCGCACTAGGAGTACGTTCATATTGATTTTATTCAGGCCTAAATTTTTAGCAATATAGTCTTCGGCAGCTGATAGCGTTTGCTTGCCTATGCCTTGTTGCTGATGGGTAATTGCAACGGTGAGTAAGCCGATTTTGGCGCTATCTGTAGTTTTTTCTATGAGAACACAACACACTAATTGCTTATGCTTAAACCCTAGTAATAAGCTGTTATTGCTATTTTGAATCAGGTCTGTGGCTTGTTGTTGATTAAGCCTGTTGCCGCGTACAATTTTGGATTCATTAGTCCAGCTGGCATGAGGATTTGTGGGGCGATAGCTTGCGTTCACTAATTCAATAATTGAATCAACATCTTCAACATTGGCGATTCTGAAACTAATGGTCATGATAGATAAGGGTTCTTGAAGACTTAACTGGGGTAATGAAATTTACACCATTAATTACAGTTCAAGCGCATAAGCTTGCAGTTTTTTATACAACTAATGATAGTATTAGCTTAATGCGTTTTGCTGTGAAGCGCATGCTGCCTATGGATGACAAGGATTTATCATGTTTACATTAACGCTCACTTTGGACTCACTCTCCATTTATATTGTGGCTGCTGATATTGTAATTTTGCTCAGTTATGTGTTGTATTTATTTCACAAAAAAAGAGAGCTGGCAAAAGCAACGCAAACGATTACAGAATTCATTACTGACTATTTCACTCACACGGGTGCCGAGGTTCGCGTCAGTTGCTATCAGCTTGAAGGCCTGAGACGCTTCGTGACATTGATTGAGTCGCAGCCGTTAAAACGTTTTCGCTATTCCAATGTGCTTGAAAATAACCTGATTGCCCACATTTTTCAAAAAACCGGTAACACTGTAGAGAAAATTTATTGGCGTTTCCCAGTGGTGATGCATAGAGACGCCATGTTAGAAGAAGCCAAAGCCGAAGTTGAAACGGACGACGCTTATTTCTTAGATGTGCAAAACGCCACAAATGGTTCGCCCACTTATAAAGTATCAGAAGCCTCTTGGGATGAGTTTAAAGGCTCAACTTAATTGTTTACAAAATGCAGGCGAGCGGTATTTATTTTTAAGCGCTGAATGATTGATGTAGGTCAAGCCCAGCACTTTTCTGAAACCGAAAATTTTATGAATGACGTAAAATAAAAGTGTAGTTACCTCATTAATTTATAAGGATTTTCCATGTTTCCAGAGTATCGCGATTTAATCACCCAGCTTAAACACAAAGATTTGCACTTTACTAAACTGTTTGAGCGTCATAACGAGATTGACCAGCAAATTCAAAATTTTGAAGCCAATGTTGAGCAGGCTTCTGAGTTGACAATTGAAACTCTCAAAAAAGAGAAATTGAATTTAAAAGACCAACTCTACGCAATTCTAGTCAAGGCTAGCCAGGCTTAAAATTTCAAGTTTGCTATCGACAATGGTGCTGTGAACGGCGTTTACCACACAGCACACATGGCTAGTTTTTGTCATCAACATCTGCATTA
>NZ_NCFJ01000215.1:0-4071 GCF_002281105.1 Polynucleobacter sp. 35-46-11 | reverse complement strand
TTTGACCATCACACTCAATAAAAAACAGAGAGTGTATACACGGAGACATCCCTTAAACGGGATGTGTAATAGCATGACTTTTTCTAAAGAAACCAATCCATCTGGAAATGATTTCCAGAATTTCGCCCTCGCGGCGCCACTCCTTAAAAACGTTGCTGAACTGGGTTATACCCAAGCCACTGAAGTGCAAGCTCAGGTTATCCCTGCGGCTCTCGCTGGCGGTGACTTATTAGTCAGCAGCCAAACTGGTAGCGGTAAAACCGCAGCCTTTTTATTACCCTTGATTAATCAACTGATCGAAGACAACCCAAACGGCTCACCTGTACCAGGTCGCGCACAACCTAAAGTGTTGGTGCTCTGCCCTACTCGTGAATTAGCTCAACAGGTTGCCGCAGATGCAGTGAACTTAGTTCGCGGCATGAAAGGTATCCGTATTGCAACCGTCATGGGCGGCATGCCTTATGGCAAGCAAATCCAAGCCCTGAAAGGCGCATTGTTAGTTGTCGCAACCCCTGGTCGCTTGCTCGACCTGACTGACAGCAAAGCAATTCGCTTAGATGACGTTAAGCAACTCGTTATCGATGAAGCCGATCGCATGCTCGACATGGGATTTGCTGATGATCTCGAAGCTATTGATAAGCGTTGCGCTGGTCGCACCCAAACTTTGATGTTCTCTGCAACTTTTGCACCAAAGATTATGTCTTTGGCTAATGAGTTAACCACTAACGCTAAGCGTATTGAGCTTGCACATGCTGGTGAAAAGCACGCGAACATTGAACAGAAGCTGCACTGGGCTGACAGCATGTCACACAAGCATAAATTGCTTGAGCACATTTTGGCTGATGCCTCTTTGGATCAAGCAGTTGTGTTTGCAAGCACTCAAGTTGAAAGTGAAAAAATTGCTGACACCTTACGTGCAAATGGTTATGAAGCTAGCGCCTTACACGGTGCAATGCCTCAAGCTGTTCGTATGCGCCGTCTTGAGTCTTTGCGTAAGGGTCACACCAAGATTTTGGTTGCGACTGACGTAGCAGCTCGCGGTATTGATGTGCCACGCATTAGTCACGTGATTAACTTTGGCTTGCCAATGAAACCTGAGGACTACACGCACCGTATCGGTCGTACTGGTCGTGCGGGTCGCAATGGTGTTGCTATCACTTTGGTTGAACATCGTGATCGCGCCAAGATTCGTAATATCGAACGCTTTACACAGCAAGACATCGTTGCTTCAGTCATTGCCGGCCTTGAGCCACAAGCTAAGCCTAGCTTTGGTGGTGGCGGTGGTCGCCCAGGTGGTGGTCGTTCTGGTGGCGGCTTCGGCGGTGGCGGTCGTTCTGGTGGCGGTGGTGGCCGTTATGGTTCTGGCGCCCGTTCAGAGTCTCGTTCTGGTGGCGGAGGCGGTGGTAATCGCTCAGGCAATCATTTCGAATCTCGCTCTGGCGATTCACGTCCATCTGGTGATTCACGTCCTGCTGGTGGCAATCGTTTTGCTGATTCACGCCCTGCACGTTCTGCTGACTCACGTCCGGCACGTTCTGGAGATTCACGTCCATCCGCTGGTCCACGTTTTGCTAAACCAAAATCTGGCGGTCAACGCAGAAACTTTAGCGGTAGCTAAAAATGGTTCACCGTCGTCGCCTCCGTTCTGCATGGAATCGAGTCGATTCCGGTGAATTGCATCAGGCGCCACGCAAGTGGCAGGCCTGGCTAAGTGATACCGGTTCTTTAACCCAAAAAATTGAACGCGCAATCGGACAAAAACTAGAGGTAGTAGTTCTGCGAGATTGCCGGCAAAACCTAAATAGCGACGAGAGTCGCTATTTTCATTTCAAGATCAAACGTTGTCGTATCCGTGAAGTGCTGCTTTGTGTAAACGGTGTTCCACTAGTCATGGCTCACAGCATTATTCCCATCAGTAGTTCTAGTGGCAGTAATCACGAGATTTTACGTTTAGGAAAGAAACCTTTAGGAGCGGTGTTGTTTGCTAAAACACGCATGCACTCCAAGAAAAAACCCTTACGTGAAATTACTCGATTGGATAAACGAAGCGCCTTATGGAAAAAGTGTTTCCAGCAATACCCAGGGCTTCCCTCTGTGAGTTGGGCAAGACGTACGCTCTATCAACTGAAGGGGCGTCCACTCCTGGTGAGTGAAGTATTTCTACCGGCGCTACTGAACTACCCTAGCAATTAAACGAATAGCCAAGCTCGTGATGCGGCAATTAAAGCCTCGTCACCGGGTTCGCAAGTAAATACCTTACCAAACCCAATTTGTTCTGCTGCACTAGCAATATTGTGATGCGGGCACATTGCTGATGCGAGATCGAGCGACAATGTTGCTTGACCCAAATAACGCACTGCCTCAGATGAGGTAAGCAACCAAAGTGATTTTGCAAAATCCATCTCATGGACATCATTCCAAGCGGAACTGTTGAGATCTAATGGTACGCGGGTATAAACAGAGAAAGCCTCAACTTGCGCCCCAGCCTGTTTTAAAGTTTCAGCCAACCAGTCGCGCCCACCCTCGCCCTTAAAGATGATGACTTTCTTGGTCGACCATTCCCAGTTCAGGGCCTGCAATTCAGACCAAAGACCCTCGGAATCCCACTGCGCATTGCTTTGAGGAAGAATAACTTTTGTAGCATTGCTCTCAAGACCAATACCGTGATTGTTGAGGGCTGCCAAACTACTTCCTCCCATCACACCTATTGGCAATGGCCGATCAGACACCTCTTGCCAAGACCTTTCCAACAAACGCATCGTGCATTCAATTGCATTGGGGCTAACAAAAATTGCTAGATCTGCAGACTTGAGTGCTGCAGTGATCCGCTCTACTAAAACATCATCACCCTTCGGGACAATTGTCAGTAGTGGCAAAGAAATGATCTGGGGGACTGTGTCTTTCGTAAACCCGCTATCTACTAAACTTGCTTGTAAGGCTTCCGACAATTGACGTGCCTGTCCGCTGGGACGGGTAATGACAATGGTCTTGTTGCTCATTGGGTTTTACTTAGGCAGACCGTTTGGCAATAAACGCTCTGCACCCTGAGCAATCAGATCTCGCGCAACTGAGAGTCCAAGCACTTCCGCATCTTCTACACTTTTTACAGCACCTTGAGCGCTAGCTAGGCAGCTTGCAGTGCCATCGACACTGGCGACAAAAGAGCGGATATTCATATGATCTTGATCCCATGTGGCATAAGCCGCTAAAGGTACCTCACAAGAACCACCGAGTTGACGCGACACCATACGCTCAGCAGTGACCGCATAAAGGGTTGGCAAATCATTAAGAGGGGCTAACCACTCTTGAATGTTGGGATGCTTGCTCAAAGTTTCGATACCGAGTGCACCCTGCCCGGCAGCTGGTGTGTAGGGATCAATCGGTAACAGCGCACGAATACGACTTTCCAAACCAAGTCGCTTGAGACCTGCAGCAGCCAAAATAATGGCTTGATACTCACCACGATCAAGCTTGCCCATACGGGTATCTAAATTGCCACGTAGGGGTTGAATCACTAAATGCGGAAACTTGGATCTCAGAACAGATTCGCGTCGCAAACTCGACGTGCCTACCACCGCGCCTTTTGGTAAATCCTCTAGGCTGGCGTAATCATTTGAGACAAATGCGTCATGCGCATCTTCCCGCGCCATCACGCAGGACAAATCAAAACCCTTAGGCATGACCATAGGCACATCTTTAAGGGAGTGCACAGCCAAATCAGCCCGGCCGTCCTCCAAGGCAGTTTCGAGCTCTTTCACAAATAAGCCCTTACCACCCACTTTAGAGAGGGCCTTATCCAGTATTTGGTCTCCCCGGGTAGTCATACCCAGAATCTGTACGTCGCATGCTGGATAGAGCTTTTTAAGGCAATCTCGGACGTGTTCCGCCTGCCACATGGCAAGGCGACTCTCACGGGAGGCAATTACCAGGCGCTGAGGGGTGGCAGATACAGGGGAAGTGGAGCTAGAAATAGGGGTTTGGGACATAACATTTAAAATAATCAAAGACCTACACCAATATACTGCGTTTATGAGCTCATCAAAAAATTCCCTTGCCAACAAAGCCCAAGCT
>NZ_NCFJ01000214.1:0-4107 GCF_002281105.1 Polynucleobacter sp. 35-46-11 | reverse complement strand
TTCTTGCAATCTTCTGTGGTGCGGGTCTTGGAGCTTTGCTAAGAGCGGGATTTAATCTTGCAACAGTGAGTCTTGCAGCGACACTTCCTTTGGGAACTTTTATCTCCAATATGGTTGGCGGCTACTTGATTGGTATTGCGGTAGCTTTTTTTGGTAATAACCCCAGCCTATCCCCTGAATGGAAGTTATTCATCATCACCGGTTTCTTGGGTGGCCTCACCACCTTCTCCAGTTTTTCTGCTGAAGTTGTTGGCTTTATGCAGCGCGGTGAAATGACATGGGCATTGGGTACTGCACTTTTAAATTTGTTTGGTTCGCTCGCCTTAACCCTCCTAGGTATTCTGACCTACCAGGCGCTGAAGTAATCTTCTTGATTGGGTCGGGGCTTTTAAACAAGTCCCAGGATGCCTAAGATTGCACCGAGCCCGATGAGATATAAAGGGTGCCAGCGAGTAAAAACAGTAACCCCAATGGTGATGAGTGTGAGTGCATATGCGGCATAGCTGTGATTAATTTGTAGTGCAATCTGCCATGCTGAAGAAAGCACTAAGCCAATGGCAAGAGCTGCCGCTGCATATTGAATGGACTTCTTTTTATGCTCATCCTTCATTCTCAAGAAAAGACGCTGCAAGTGATACACCAAGATAGAGGAGGGCCATGAAATAGCAATAGTTGCAATCAGCCCCCCTAAAACTCCATAGATATGCCAGCCAATCAGTGTGACTGTCATGAAGTTCGGCCCTGGAGCGGCTTGAGCAATTGCAAAATAATCAGCAAAAGTTTGAAGGTCTATCCAATGCTCTTGGTAAACAGATAAATTGAGCAAGCTAGGAAGTAAGGCATTTACTCCGCCGAAAGCAATCAGCGAAAAAGCAGACATTTTGAGAAACAGGCTCAGCAAAATACTCATAGTTTGCGAGCTTTCTTTTGCGCCAAAATCCAAGCAAGTGGCGATGCAATCAGCACCACCCAGCCAAGCCCCAACTGGTAGTAACTGGCAGCAATGACAGTCACGAGCACCACCAGGAGCATTGCTGGAAAGCGCAACTCATCACGCAACATCTTGATGCCTGTAGAGGCGATTAAGCCAACGCCAACGGCAGATATTCCTCGAAGAGCCCCTTGAGCTGATTCCAAATAGCTATAGTGGGTATACAAGAGTGCCAATAGCATGACGATGCAAATTGGCCCCAATGTTAGGCCTGCAACTGCTGCAAAAGCACCCCTGGCTCCACCAAAGCGTGAGCCGATACACACGGCTAGGTTGACGACATTTGGGCCGGGAACAATTTGGCAGATACCTAGGATGGAGCTGAACTCTTCAGACGTAAGAATTTTGTCTTGTTCAACTAGCGTGCGTCTCGCCCATGGCAGGACACCACCAAAACCAGACATACCGATTTTGCTGAAGCTGATAAATAATTCTGTTGTGGTAAGTGTCTTCAAAGAATAATTAAGGCTCAAATGGATGCGGTAGCGGCTTGTGCTCGAGCCATGCCTCAAGAGTATCAATAATTCCTTTGGAGAACATTGCAAAAACAGGCTCAGCCACAAATCCTAGGTGAGGCGTGGTGAGTAAATTGGGTATGTTTCTTAGGGCATCATTTATGGGGAGTGGCTCAATCTCAAAAACATCAATCGCTGCTTGACCGGGTCTACCAGCGGCTAGCGCTTCTTGTAGGGCCCGTGTATCAATGAGGGCGGAGCGTGAGGTATTCACGAGTAGCGCGTCGGACCGCATCATCGCTAACTCTTGGGCGCCAATCAATCCTTTTGTTTTTGGCCCGGCCACCAGATGCAGACTAATAACCTTAGATGTTTTCAGAAGCTCTTCTAGACCGACCGACTTGGCATTTTGGGCAGCAGCTCGTTCAGTTGTCATATTGGGGCTCCAAGTAACAAGCTCCATTCCAAAGGCTTGCCCCACTTTGGCGACAGCACTACCGATTGAACCTAAGCCAATAATTCCAAGACGCTCACCAGACAGCATTGGTAGAACAGAGAGTTCATCGCGCCAGCCACCTGTGTGCAACAAGTTATTTTGGCGAACTAAGTGTTTTGAAGCGCCTAGGATTAAAGCCCAAGTTAACTCGGTAGTAGTTTCCTTGGAGGGGCCTCCTGGCGTGCAGGCAACCGGAATATTGCGTGAAATCAGGGCAGATGCATCTAGGGTGCCGTTACGCTTGCCGGTAAATAGGAATAACTTCAGCTTCGGAAGGCGAGCAATCAGGGCTTCATTAAAGGGGGTGCGATCCCTCGCCAGCACAATGACATCTGCATCTTTAATTGCTTCATATAGGGCTTCACCGTGAAGGGGTTCATGGTGAATGGTGATATGGCACTGCCGATCTACTTTTTCCCAATTGGAAAAGCGACGGAGGGCGCGCTCATAGTCGCCAAGAATGACAACATTAGGTAAATTAGCCATGTCTCTCGAATCGTTATTAATTATGCTGTTTGAGTTTACTATCTATCTTTATTGATTTTTATAAAGGAATACCCATGATTTTGGAACACTGCGATATAGAAATTGATCCTAGTAAGTCTGCCGAGTTTGAAGAGGCCATTTTGCATGGCGTCAATACCGTGATCTCCAAAGCTAAAGGGTTTCGAGGATTTAAGGTAAATCGTACTATTGAGAGCCCAGCGCGTTACTTATTACTAATTTATTGGGACAGCTTGGAAAATCACACTGTGGATTTTCGGGGGTCAGCAGCATTTGCTGATTGGCGAGCTATTGTTGGCCCTTTCTTTACAAAGCCACCTTTTGTTGAGCACATGACTTTGGTAGGCAAATCCGACTAAGTTTTTAGTATTTAAGTGGTTTGTTTTTTCCGAATAGAGCGCTCTAGTGGGATAGAGTCCAGGTTGGGCTCTAGAGCCTCTCTCTCATCAAATACAAAACAGCTCCCAGTGTAGTGGTCTGAGCCAACTTCCTCGAAGTATTTAAGGATGCCGCCCTCTAGCTGATAGCTATGCTCCATACCAATCTCACGCATGTAGAGACCGGATTTTTCGCAGCGAATTCCGCCAGTGCAAAAGCTCACCAATGTTTTATCGGCTAGCGCATCTTTATGCGCAGAGATTGCTGCTGGGAATTCTGTAAATTTCTCGATATTGAAATGCAGTGCATTCTCAAACGTCCCATACTCAACTTCGAATGCATTGCGCGTGTCCACCATGACTACAGGGCGACCTAAGTCGTCCGTTCCGCGATCGAGCCATTCTTGTAATTTCTTCGGTGTAATGAAATTTGCACGACCCTCTTCAGGGCGAATCGCAGGGTGATTCATCCGAATGATTTCATTCTTAATCTTGACCAACATTTTTTTGAATGGTTGTGTTTCGGACCAGCTATCTTTTGATTCTAGTAATTTGAAGCGTGGATCTAATCGAAGCCAATCCAAAAAACTCCGTAGATCTGGTTCGCTACCAGCCAAGAACATATTGATGCCTTCACCTGTTAAGAGGATGGTTCCCTTAAGTTGCCGAGCGTTGCACTCTTCAAGAATTTTGGTGCGCAATTCAATCAGATTGTCTAGGCTGACAAATAAGTAGGCGGCTATGTTCAGAATCGGTTTCATGGCAAATATTTTGTGTCGATTGCGACATTATCGAGGAAGATGGTATTCGAGTGATAATCTACGATCCTACAGACCCAATCCCATTAAAACCCAAAGAGCACCCATGTCTGAACGTTTAATCCCTTACCAGCCTATGGATTTGGCAGAGCCGGCCGAGCTAGTCGCCGCGATTCGCCAGCGTCGAGGTGGCCAATTCATCAATTTAGACCGCATGCTGTTACACAGCACCCCTATTGCTGAGGGTTGGAATCATTTTGTTGGCGAGATACGCAATAACCTCTCCTTGGATCCAAAGCTACGTGAGCTGGCAATGTGTGGGGTAGCTGTTCTCAATGGTGCTGAGTACGAGTTCTTTCATCATGCCCCTCCATTTATCAAAGCAGGCGGTACTGAGGAGCAAGTAAAGGCGCTGCGTTTAATTGGTCAACCCAACTTCCCAACAGCCTTGTTCTCTGCACTTGAAAACGATGCCGTAGAGCTGACTTTTCAGATGACTCGCAATATTCAGGTTGATGGCGATCTG
>NZ_NCFJ01000213.1:0-4115 GCF_002281105.1 Polynucleobacter sp. 35-46-11 | reverse complement strand
GCACCGTGCGCACGACTTTTTGACCGCACCTGCTACGGCTGTTGAAGCCACAACTGGTGAGGCTCATTTGCGCCACCACATTTCACCAAACGGCTACTACCGTGGTCGTAAAGTTGTTAAAACAAAAAACGACTAATTCTTTAGTCTAAAAGATAGAAGCGGCTCCAATAAAAGCCGCTTTTTTCTTTGAAAAAAACTACTTGCAGCAATACTTGATTTTATGAGTGTCACTCTTGCTATCGATGCTATGGGCGGAGATCACGGGGTAGTTGTTACGGTCCCCGCTTGTTGCGATTTTCTCGAAAAACATGCTGATGTAAAGATTGCATTAGTCGGCAATCCGGAAGCGCTTAAGCAAGCCTTAAGTCAGTTTCCAAAAGCGCCATTGGAGCGTATTCAAATTGTTCCTGCCAGTGAGGTTGTCCTGATGGATGATCCTATTGAGGTGGCACTGCGTCGTAAAAAAGATTCTTCCATGCGCGTTGCTATCGAGCAGGTCAAAGAAGGCTCAGCTGACGCAATTATCTCTTCTGGCAATACGGGCGCCTTAATGGCGATATCCCGCTACATTCTCAAAACTCTTGAAGGTGTTGATCGTCCTGCGATTGCTACCGCGATCCCCAATGAAAAAGGGCGCGGTACCACCATGCTAGATCTTGGCGCTAATGCGGATTGCGAACCAATGCATTTGGTGCAGTTTGCGCAAATGGCTAATGTGATGGTTCAAGTGGTGGATGGCACACAAAACCCTTCAATCGGTCTTCTCAATATTGGTGAAGAAGTGATTAAGGGAAATGAAGTAGTGAAGCAGACGAGTGAGTTGCTACGCCAAACGAACTTAAACTTCTACGGCAACGTAGAAGGTAATGATATTTTCAAGGGCACTACAGATATCGTGGTGTGTGATGGTTTTGTTGGCAACGTTGTTCTCAAGGCAAGCGAAGGCTTGGCGAAGATGATGAGTGGCTTAATAAAAGAAGAATTCAATCGATCATGGCTTACCAAACTCATGGCAATCTGTGCGATGGTGCCATTATTGCGTGTACGTAAGCGTGTTGACCATCGTCGCTATAACGGCGCTGTGCTCTTAGGCTTGCGCGGTTGTGTAATTAAAAGTCATGGCTCAGCAGATCGTTTTGCATTTGGTTTTGCGCTCGATCGTGCATATGAAGCAGCAAAAAATCGCATGGTAGAGCGCATTGCTCAAGCTTTTGTGGCGGAGACAAAATAATCATGAGCACCTTTTCACGGATAGCGGGGACTGGGAGCTATCTTCCGGAGCAACGTTTAAGCAATCAAGATCTCGTTGAACGTTTAGCGAAGATTGGACTCGAGACTAGTGATGAATGGATTGTGACTCGCAGTGGAATTTCTGCTCGTCACTTTGCTGCAGATAATCAACTCACTAGTGACTTGGCGGTCAAGGCTGCTGAAGCAGCATTAGAAGCTGCTGGCTGCACCTCAGAAGATCTTGATTTGATTATTTTGGCAACCTCTACGCCAGATCATTTAGGTGGTTTCCCAAGTACCGCTTGCGTAGTGCAAGACAAGTTGGGTGCGCATACGAATTGCGCCGCATTTGATGTTCAGGCCGTATGCGCTGGGTTTACTTATGCCCTTGCCATTGCTGATGCATTTATTCGAACAGGTACTTACAAGAAAGTATTAGTTTTGGGTGCAGAAACTTTCTCCCGTATTTTGGATTTCCAAGACCGTACTACTTCTGTTTTGTTTGGCGATGGTGCTGGTGCAGTCGTTCTGGAGGCTTCTTCTGAGCCTGGCATTCTGGCAACGGCTTTGCATGCTGATGGGAGTCAACGCGACATTCTTTGCGTTCCGGGGCGTGCTAAGCAGGGTGGTGTAGATGGCTCTGCTTACTTGACTATGGATGGCCCTGCAGTATTTAAGTTGGCCGTTAAGGTGCTTGAGCAAGTCGCGCATGAGGCTTTAGAAAAAGCCAATCTCAAGCCAGAACAAATTGATTGGTTGGTGCCACACCAAGCCAATATTCGCATTATGGAGAGCACAGCCCGCAAGATGGGTATGTCGATGGACAATGTCATTGTGACCGTTCATGAACACGGCAACACTTCCGCTGCATCCATACCGCTTGCTCTAGATGTCGGCGTTCGCTCTGGTCAAATCCAACGTGGCCAACACCTCTTGCTAGAGGGTGTGGGCGGTGGCTTTGCTTGGGGCGCGGCAGTCATCAGGTATTAAAGCAAAATACTAAACAAAGCGCTAAAGCTAAAAATACATTCACAACTATTATCCAGCGATCATTCCTATGACATTTGCATTTGTATTCCCTGGCCAAGGTTCCCAATCTGTTGGGATGCTCAACTCCATTGCGGATCGCCCGGAAGTCCGTGCGACTTTGCAAGAGGCTTCAGAGGCTTTGGGTGAAGATGTCACAAAACTGATTGCTGAAGGTCCTGCAGAAGCATTGTCTTTAACGACCAATACACAACCCGTGATGTTGACTGCAGCGATTGCGTTTTATCGTGCTTGGTTGGCCTCTGGTGGCGCCGTTCCTCAGATGATGGCTGGTCATAGCTTGGGTGAGTACTCCGCTTTGGTTGCTGCTGGCGTAATCTCATTCAAAGATGCCGTGCCTTTGGTGCGCTTTCGTGCTGAAGCCATGCAAACAGCAGTACCGGTTGGTGCAGGCGGCATGGCTGCGATCCTGGGCTTGGATGATGCGATTGTGAAGACGGTTTGTGCGCAAGCTGCTGCGGCCTCTGGCGGCGTTGTGGAAGCAGTGAACTTCAATGCGCCAGGACAAGTGGTGATTGCTGGTGGAAGTGATGCAGTGACTAAGGCTTGTGAACTGCTCAAGGCAGCTGGCGCAAAACGTGCTTTGCCATTGCCTGTATCTGCACCGTTTCACTCATCTTTGCTACAGCCTGCTTCAGAAAAACTGAAAGGCTACTTAGCTGATATCGAATTCAAGGTCCCCACTATTTCTGTAGTCAATAACGTTGATGTCAATGCCCTGAATGACCCGGCGGCTATTAAGGATGCCTTGGTGCGTCAAGCTGCCAAGCCAGTACGTTGGCATGAGACTATCAATGCCATGGCGCAACAGGGCATTACTCAAGTTATAGAGTGCGGTCCTGGCAAGGTATTGGCTGGGTTGACTAAGCGCATCAATGAGAATGTCGTTGGCATTCCTGTTTTCGATGAAGCCAGCCTTACCGAAGCTTTGGCTTCAGTAAAGTAAAGCTACAAATAAAAAACAATAAAGAAACAACGGAAGACAAATATGAATCTCGACTTAAGCGGACAAATTGCATTAGTGACCGGCGCATCGCGTGGTATTGGTCAGGCTATTGCGGATGAGTTAGTGAAATGTGGTGCCAAAGTAATTGGTACTGCCACATCTGAAGATGGTGCGAAGGCTATCAATGCACGTTTGCAGGCAAGCGGTGGTCGTGGCGAGGTATTGAATGTGACCGATCCAAAGGCTTGTGAAGATATTATTGATTTAATCGTTAAGGATTTTGGTGGCATTAATATTTTGGTCAATAACGCAGGTATCACCCGCGATAACCTAGCAATGCGCATGAAAACAGATGAGTGGACCGATGTGATCGACACCAATTTAAGTGCAGTTTTCCGTTTGTCGCAGGCAGTAATGCGCCCAATGATGAAAGCGCGCGCTGGCCGCATCATCAATATCACCTCTATCGTTGGTCATATGGGTAACCCTGGGCAGGCGAATTACGCCGCTGCTAAATCAGGCGTTTCTGGTATGACTCGCGCTTTAGCCCGTGAAATCGGTAGCCGCAATATCACTGTAAATTGTGTTGCCCCCGGATTTATTGATACCGATATGACCCGCGCTTTGAGTGAAGAGCAGCAAAATTCACTAAAAGCGAACATTCCTTTGGCTCGCCTAGGTAGCCCGGAAGATGTAGCCCAGGCGGTGGCGTTTTTAGCCTCTCCAGCGGCTGGATATATCACTGGGAATACCTTGCATGTCAATGGTGGCCTCTATTTAGCCTAAAAATAAAGCAGTTATTTGATCATTTTTTGGCGGATTTACTAATTTAGCCCGCCAAGCTGATAAAATCCTTTTCATCGTTTTTTTACAACCCTTGGGGGACTTAATG
>NZ_NCFJ01000212.1:0-4117 GCF_002281105.1 Polynucleobacter sp. 35-46-11 | reverse complement strand
GATCATCCAAGAAGAACTCCACAAAACGCGCATTGGGGGTTGCGGCTACTAATGGTGCATGCAAATCATGCATCCAGTGTGGGCAAACAATTACACCTTTTAAATCTGCATAAGCTGAAATACGTCGCCACTCGGTAATGCCGCCACACACCGCTGCATCCGACTGCAGAATAGCTGCACCACCAGCGTCAATCAACTCCCTAAAGCGCCAGCGTCCAGCCTCCATCTCACCGGTAGCAACGTTGATCTTGGTTTGACGTGCCAGCGCCGCATGCAGGTCAATCGCATCGGGAGAAAATGGCTCCTCAATCCAGTATGGGTTGTAAGCCTCAAAGCGACGAATGTATTCCAAGGCAGTTGGCAGATCACGCCAAGCATTGTTGGCATCCAAGGTCAGTAAAACATCGTCGCCTACAGCCTTACGAGCAGCCTTAACGCGCGCCTCTTCTTCTCTTGGGGATAGACGCCCCACCTTCATTTTGACGGCCTTAAAACCCTGTTTTACGTAAGACTCCATCTCCTTACCCAGCTTGGCAGGTGTTTTGCCGTCTAAATAATAGCCACCACTGGCATAAGCAGGCACACGGTCATCTACAACTGAGCCTAAGTAATGGTGAAGAGGTAGTTTTGCGGCACGGGCATTTAAGTCCCAAAGTGCGGTATCCAAGATAGAAATGCCACGCATGACTGCGCCAGCGCGCCCTTGCAAAATAGACTCGTTATACATATCCATCCACAGTCCTTCGCTGCGATGACTATTTTGACCAATCAATTTTGGGGCTAGCAATTGCTCTACTGCAATCTTGGCAATTTCTCCGCCCGCACTACCAACGTAGCAAAAGCCAATACCCTCATTGCCATCCTTGCCACGTACCTTGACTAAGCAATAGTGACGCTCTGAAACTGTGCGCGTAGAAAAAGAGGTGACCTTATCTAGAGGCACCGCTACTGCAGCTACTGATACTGACTCAATAATTGGCATGAGGGCTCCTGTATTCAAAAAATTATTGTAGCCATAATTGCAGATGTATGACGGCTCATAAATAAGGAATAATGAGTCGCTAATTAACAGGCATCATTTACAAATTTGGGAAAGTTATGAGTAAAGTCATTGTGATAGGTACAGGCACCATGGGTGTGGGTATTGCTGCTGGCTTTCTGGCATTTGGTGCTAACACGATTTTGCTGGGTAGGGATCTTGAGAAAGCAAAGCTGAGTCTCTCCAAGGTGGAGGAATGCGCCGACTCCATTAATCCAGCATGGCGAGAAAGCGGTGCGCAACTCATTGCTGGCACTATCGCAGATTGGTCAGATTGGGAGAACACCGATCTCATTATTGAAACCATCTCTGAGCGCCTAGAGCTGAAAAAGGCAATGTTTAGCGATCTTGATCAGCGTGTACCGCCTAGCATTCCAATTGGTAGTAATAGCTCAGGCTTTCCTATAAGCGATATTGCGCAAGGCCTTCCAACAAGCTACCGCATGTTCAATACCCATTACTTCATGCCCGCTCATATCGTTCCTTTGGTGGAGGTGGTGCTGGGTGCAACATCAGATCCTCAAATGGCAGAGCAGATTTGTAGCCTCTATCGCGCCCATGGCAAAAAACCGGTATTAGTCAAGCGTGATATTCCGGGATTTCTGGCTAACCGAATTCAGCATGCCTTAATGCGCGAAGCACTCTCACTGGTGCAAGAGGGAATCGCCTCGCCAGATGATGTTGATACTGCGGTGCGCTACAGTTTTGGCTTTCGTTACGCAGCAGTTGGGCCAATGACTCAAAAAGAAATCTCTGGATGGGAGGGTATGGCACTAGCCGCAGAGGTAATCTACCCTTCTCTATCCAACATTAATGCGCCACCTGCTTGCGTCATGGATCTAGTGAGCACTGGAAAAACGGGTATGTCCAAGGGCGCAGGCTTCAGAGAGTGGTCACCAGAAGAAGCGAGAGAAATGAAGCAAGTCTATGAAATGCGCCTCAAGGCAGCATTTGAGGTATTAAAAATAGCCCCGGAACTAAATTAAACTCACATTGTTGCAGCACAGCATGCTTCAAATGCGCTGATCTGCCACAACAATATTGGATAATTGATGAGTGAAGAAAAAAGTCTGTGAGTGGCCCCTGTTTTTAAAAAGGGTAATCAAAGTAACTGGATTTGCCCTAGTTGGGTTTATTCAACTGCCAGGGGTGGAGCTCGTCTCTAGCGCTCTAGCGCAAACTACGACTCAAAATAGTAAAGCCAACAAGGCACCTCAAGTAAAGCAAAAGCCTGTAGTGCAAAAGAGTAAGCAGGCTGGGCTTCAAGTGAAGAATGGCTCCCTAACTCAGCCTGCCAAAAGCATGAGCTTAAATCCTGAATTGTTCAAACAAATTGAGGGTGCACCTAACAATCAAGATATAGCCAACCTAGATTACCGTATCCAACGTGGCTGCCTTCGTCGAAGCTATAACGAAGAGAGTCTCCCAGCTAATTTAGGCTTAGACGATCCCAGCTTGAGTGATTTTTTTAAATCGCAAACTCAAGGTTTTTTTGATCGAATGCGGGGTGACTGCATTCCTTACGCTCTAGCTCTAGGAAGTCGTAACCGCTTTGAATCACTTAGCATCATGAATGGCCCCATACAAGATGCTAAGACAGAAATTTGGACTTTTACACCCTCGGCAGCTGGTAGCTTCTTGATTCAACAAGACTATCTAAGAGATGAATCCAAACGTTTTACAGAGATTCAACTACCGCTAAGCGATGTGTTGTATGACCCCAAAAAAGTGGGCGATAAATTACCAGTTGAACTAGTTTGGGAATTGAACTCGGTCATCAAGCAAATTTATCCAGAAGAAAATAATGCGCTTGAAAACACCAACAGCGTTGTTCGCCTGATTGTGGACTTTGGTGATAAAGAGCGTTGGGCGCAAATTTGGGCAGCAGAAATTATTGACCCAGCTAGCGGCGAAGTCTTTTCAAGTGCATTTTGGGTTGAAAGGAACGATATCCCGGGTGGTTTTTATACCGCCAGCGGTGAATCTATTGAGCGCACGTTTTGGACCAATCCCTTAAGCTACCGACGCATCTCCAGAGGAGTCGGTAGTGTGCGAGCATCCAGTAAGAAAGCAGCAGCACCCAAGAATGGCACTCCTGTAGCGGCCCCTAAACAGCGCTATCGAACACATATGGGCATTGACTACTCAGCACCAAAAGGCACACCAGTTTTTAGCGTAGCTACAGGCAAGGTAGTTCATCTCGGCTATAGCGGCGCGTTTGGCAACCTCATCATCATCGAACATCCTGGAAACTATCGCACCTACTATGCGCATTTAAGCGGCTACAACGTTGAGTTGCAAGTGGGCAACGAAGTCCGACGCGGTTTAGAGATTGGCTATGTTGGATCAACTGGTCGCTCTACTGGGCCTCATCTACATTTTGAATTAAGAAAAGATGGAGTCTATGTCGACCCCTATGCCTCAAAAACACAATTAGATTTATGGAATATGCGTGATAGCGATAGCGGCTTACTTACTAGAGAAATTCTCTTGCTAGGAACACCCGTAGTAAATTAATTTATTGGGTGAATTCATTTTTAGAGCATGTAAATGAATGTAAAAAGGGTCCAATTGGACCCTTTTGTTTGATGCTATCAACATCAGCCTATAACTAATACTGGCAACTTGGAGTGCACAATCACCTCATGTGTTTCGCTACCCAATAGAACACTCTTAATACCAGTCCGTTTATGAGAGGCCATCACGATGACATCGGCTTTGGCTTTCTTGGCGCCATCCAAAATACCTTCGGATAGATTGCTATTGGCAATATGCAGGGTATTAGCCTTAATAGTGGCACCCAATGCAACTGCTGACTTTTTCAGGATATCCGCTGCAAATGCATCGCATACCTTTTTATGCTCTTTCAGGGAGATGCCATACCCCATGGTGCTATCGGAGTACACCATCGGCGGCATTGGATCAGATACATAAACCAATGTCACTGTGGCCTTATCCACCTTAGCAAGCTCAGCAACCCTTTTTAAGGACTTTTTACTGACATCCGAACCATCAACCGGTACTAATAAGTGCTTGAACATATTAACTCCTGTTAAATTAAGCCTCGATAGCCTTCAT
>NZ_NCFJ01000019.1:0-23362 GCF_002281105.1 Polynucleobacter sp. 35-46-11 | reverse complement strand
TAAAGTCCCTTTCTTGCTCGCCAAACGTTAACGGTAATGTTGGCACATTATTCTTGCAAGCATTTATTACGTAAGTGGTGAATTTGGACGCATCATCACCAGGACCATACATATGCTGAAGCTTGATATTAATAAATTGAATATTTATATTAGGACTATTGGCCGTATAGCCCCCTAACTCCTCGAACTGGATCTTCGTCAGCGCATATAAACTCACATCTCTAGATAGAACAGTCCCAGTATTGACAAAGGAAATCTTTTTATCAAGCCCTTTGATGGCCTCCAATATTACTGCTCCAAGACGAATATTCGAATCAATCATTTGAATTATCGACTCCCCATTTCTTCCGTAGCAACAAGCTGTATGAATTACCACGTCAGGACGGACATCGATTATGAACTGACTGATTTCCAGATCAGTCACACACTTGCCTATATTGAGGAGTGATATGTTCCGCAGGCGGTAGAGATTGGTATTGTTTCTAACCAATAAAGATACATGGTGATCCATTTCACCAAGTCTATTAGCTAATGCGCTACCCAGAAAACCACTTGCGCCAGTAATAAGAATATTCAAAATAATTTTCTTAGAAATTGACGCCCAAGTATGCCTCGATTTTCTTAACAACAAATTCCAACATCTCTTTGGTTAATGCTGGCTGAACACCAATCCAGAAAGTATTGTTCATTACATTGTCGGTATTAGTTAATTCACCACTCACCCGATACTTGGCATCAACCATATAGGGCTGCCTTGTTAGGTTCCCTGCAAACAATAGTCTTGTCCCGATTTTATTTTGATCCAAATAAGTGGTCAGATCCAGCCTTGAAACAGGGGAGCCTTCTTTAACTGTAATCGGAAATCCAAACCAAGAAGGATTAGAATCTTCAGTGGCCACTGGCAACTGTAAAAATTCCTCACAAGAGCTAAGATGCTCTTTTAAGAATTTGAAGTTATCTTTGCGCGCTTGGATAAATGCTGGGGCTTTTTCTAATTGTGCTAAAGCACAAGCCGCCTGCATATCGCTAATTTTGAGGTTATACCCTAGATGACTGTATGTGTATTTATGGTCATAACCTTCTGGCAAATTACCCAGCTTCCAACAAAAACGTTTCCCGCAAGTATTATCTTTACCAGGAGGGCAGTAGCAATCACGACCCCAATCCCTAAAGCTCTCGGCAATCTGCTTCAAATCAAAATTATTAGTAAAAACAGCGCCACCCTCACCCATGGTGATATGGTGTGCAGGATAAAAGCTCAAAGTTCCAATGTCGCCAAAAGTACCAACCATTTGACCTTTGTAAGTAGTGCCTAAAGCATCACAACAATCCTCTATAAGCCATAAATTGTATTTTTTGCAAAGTGCAGTTACTACATCTAAGTTAAAAGGATTGCCCAAGGAGTGGGCGAGCATAATGGCTTTTGTTTTTTGACTTATCGCTGCTTCAATTTTTGAGGCGTCAATGTTGTGGGTATATTTATCGACATCCACAAATACTGGAATAGCACCAAATTGAATAATTGGGTTTACTGTTGTGGGAAATCCCGCGGCTACCCCGATCACTTCATCGCCCTGCTTAATTGCACGATCACCCAACTTTGGAGATGTGAGCGTAGAAAACGCCACTAAGTTAGCTGATGAACCAGAGTTGACTGTAATGGCATGCTTTACGCCAATAAATTCAGCCAGTTTCTTTTCAAACTGCTCATTAAAGCGACCCGTGGTAAGCCAGCCATCCAAGGAGGCATCCACCATATTTTTTAACTCTTCTCCACCAATTAATTTTCCAGATGGGGGGATAACTGTTTGTCCTGGCTCAAATGCTTTTGGAGAAAACTCAATGGCAGCATATTGATCTACTAGCGCAGCAATTTGCTTGCGTAATTTTTCTTGCTCTAGTTTTCTGATATCGATAATTTGTGTTTTCATTATTGTGTATTTATTATTTAGCACTCATATAGTGATTAATCTGAGCAAGACTAAGCTCTTGCATGTTTTCTTTTACTTGATATGCCTTTTGCCACTCAACGATTTTTTGTGTGGCCGTCTCTAGATTCCACTGTGGGATCCATCCTAGTTGCGTACGCGCTTTGGAGCAATCTAACTTCAAGAGATTGGCTTCATGAGGCTGCTCTGAGCCCTCTTTTTCCCAACGAGCTGAGTTACCCCAGCCAGAAATAAGAAGATCAACCACCTCTTGTACCGCTCGAGTATCTTCATCACGTGGACCGAAGTTCCAACCCGATGCAAAGGACGAACCCTGTTCATAAAGTGCTTGTGCCAAAATCAAATAACCCGAAAGCGGCTCTAAAACATGCTGCCAAGGACGTGTTGCCAAAGGATTGCGAATCATCAATGGCTTATTTGCTTCAAACGCTTTAATGGCATCGGGAATTAAACGATCCTCAGACCAGTCCCCACCACCAATCACGTTACCCGCTCTAGCAGAGGCAATCTTATTGGTTGAATTGGAATCGGAGAAATAAGATTGACGGTAAGCAGAAGTTACTAACTCTGCGCAACCCTTGCTATTACTGTAAGGGTCAAAACCACCCATCGGCTCATTCTCACGATAACCCCATAACCACTCTTTATTCTCATAGCACTTATCGGTAGTGACGACCACAGTAGCCCGCACTGAATCAATAGTTCGCGTACACTCAAGAACATGCACGGTACCCATCACATTGGTAGCATAAGTCTCCACTGGATTGACATAGGAATATCTCACCAAAGGCTGAGCTGCCATGTGTATTACTACATCGGGCTTGGCCTCTGACATAGTTTTTTGCAAGCCTTCCAAATTACTTATATCGGCAATATGGGACTTCTCAATCAGGCAATCAATCGCCAATACTTCAAATAAATTAGGTGTTGTATTGGGTGCCAATGAATAACCCGTGACCTTAGCCCCCATTGAAGAGAGCCAAAGCGATAACCAACTACCTTTAAATCCGGTGTGACCCGTTAGAAAGACATTTTTACCCTTCCAAAATACGGGGTCAACATGCGCTGTTTTCATTACCAGGATTTCCAAGGGGCACTGCCAGAAGACCAAAGTTCCTCAAGATAATTCTTATCACGCAAGGTGTCCATTGGCTGCCAAAATCCATGATGCTGGTATGCCATCATTTCCGACTGCTGAGCCAAAGTCTCTAAAGGTTCACGCTCCCAAATAGTGGAGTCGTCCCTAATCAGATTAATCACCTCGGGCGAAAGGACAAAAAAGCCGCCATTGATCATGCCGCCATCACCTTTAGGCTTTTCTTTAAAAGAGGTTATGTGATGATCTGGATGAATATCAATAGCACCAAATCGACCTGGTGGGTAAACCGCCGTTAATGTTGCCTTTTTACCATGACTCTTATGAAAACCAATGAGCTCGGCGATATTGACATCGCTCACACCATCGCCATAGGTAAAGCAAAAGGCCTCTTCATCCTTGACATACTGAGCAACACGCTTTAAGCGTCCACCTGTCATGGTGTCGGAGCCTGTATCAATCAGGGTAATTTTCCAAGGCTCAGCATAACGATGGTGGACTTCCATCTTGTTATGAGCCATATCAAAGGTCACATCAGACATATGCAAAAAATAGTTAGCAAAATACTCTTTAATGACATAACCTTTGTAGCCGCAGCAAATCACAAAGTCATTTACACCATGTGCTGAATAGAGTTTGAGGATGTGCCACAAGATTGGCATGCCACCAACTTCAATCATTGGCTTTGGCTTGCTTTCTGTTTCCTCTGAAATACGCGTTCCTAACCCGCCTGCAAGTATTACCGCTTTCATATAAATGAACCTTTAGCTATGGTGGCTCTCATCTCTCTTTGCCAACCGCTACCGAATAACCATGTTTGCTCAGCAAAGCATGTTGCCTAGCTTGATCAAGATCGTTCGCTACCATCTCGACAATCATTTGATCAAGGGTAATTTCTGGAACCCATCCTAACTTTTCTTTGGCCTTGGTGGGGTCACCCAAGAGAGTTTCTACTTCAGTCGGACGATAGTAACGTGGATCAATCTGCACAATCACATCACCCACTTTTAAGGCAGGGGCTTTATCGCCTTCAATGGAATCAACAATAGCCTTTTCATTTTCAGATGTACCTTCAAACCTCAGAGTAATTCCCAGTTGTTTTGCGCTACGGGTAATAAATTCTCGAACAGTGAACTGCACGCCAGCAGCAATCACAAAGTCGTCCGGCTTGTCTTGTTGAAGCATCAGCCACTGCATGCGCACATAGTCTTTGGCATGGCCCCAGTCACGTAGCGCATCGATATTGCCCATAAAGAGGCATTTCTCAAGACCTTGGGCAATATTGGCCAGACCACGAGTCACTTTACGAGTCACAAAGGTTTCGCCACGACGTTTAGATTCATGGTTAAAGAGGATGCCATTACAGGCATACATGCCATAGGCTTCGCGATAGTTCACGGTAATCCAGTAAGCATAAAGCTTAGCGACGGCGTAAGGACTACGTGGATAGAACGGGGTCGTTTCCTTTTGAGGGGTCTCTTGTACCAAGCCATAGAGCTCGGAAGTAGAGGCTTGGTAAAAACGGGTTTTCTTCTCCAGACCCAAGATACGGATGGCCTCCAACATGCGCAGTGGGCCCATCGCATCAACATCCGCCGTGTACTCTGGAGATTCAAAAGAAACCGCAACGTGTGACTGGGCACCCAAGTTATAAATCTCATCAGGCTGACATTCTTGAATAATGCGCACTAAGTTGCTGGTATCAGTCAGATCACCATAATGCAAGATCAGATCAGGGTGATTAACGTGAGGGTCTTGATACAGATGGTCAATACGCTCAGTATTAAAAGAGGATGCACGGCGCTTAATACCATGAACGATGTAGCCTTTTTCCAAAAGGAATTCAGCAAGGTAAGAGCCATCTTGGCCGGTGATGCCGGTAATTAAGGCGACTTTTTGTTTTTTATTCATGGTGATGTGCCGATACTTTATTGAATTGATTGATACATTTTTTTAACTACATCTGTGCCTTGAATTTCAGCTTTCCAGCCTAACTTTTTAAATGCTTTGCTTGGGTTGCCAAAACTAACGGTTGCGTCGGATGGACGAAATAGTTTTTCATCTTGAACAACATGGTCTTTCCAATTAAGTCCAGCACTCTCAAATGCTACCCGCACAAAATCCTCAAGCGCAATCGGAGCTCCTGTTGCCACTACATAATCTTCTGGCATATCCTGCTGAAGCATGAGCCACATAGCTTCTACGTATTCAGGTGCCCAACCCCAATCTCTGGAAATATCCAATCTTCCGAGCTTCAACCTTTCAATACCGCCATCAGCTATGCGCCTCACAGCATGAATAATTTTCTGGGTTACGAAACGCTCGGGACGCAAAGGAGATTCATGATTAAACAAAATGCCGGTGCATGTGAATAGACCATATGCATCTCGGTAATTATTCACCAGCCAGTAGGCAGATGCCTTGGCAACGGCATAGGGGCTCATGGGATAAAAAGGGGTTTTCTCGCTAGCCGATTCGCCGTGGGTATCACCAAAGCACTCCCCTGATCCCGCATGATACAGGCGAATATTTTTATCCATCATTCGAACTCCCTCTAGCATATTGAGAGTGCCTACAGTGATACTCTGCATTGTTTCGGCGGGCTGTTCAAAAGACAACCCTACAGAAGATTGTCCTGCTAAGTAATAAATTTCATCTGGATTACTTTTTCTTAAAGCCACCAATACGCTACGAAAATCTTCAGGGGCCATTGATATACACTGCACCTGATCCTTGATTCCCAATTTATTTAGATTGCCAAATGAGGATCCTTGGGCATCTCGAGAGGTTCCAAAAACTACATATCCTTTGTTTAGTAAAAACTTGGCTAAATAAGCGCCGTCTTGACCGCTTATTCCACAAATAAGTGCTATACGCTTATGCATTGATATTTTTAACTCCGTCCATACGTATCTTCAAATCGCACAATATCATCTTCACCTAAATAACTACCAGATTGCACTTCAATAATTTCTAGAGTAGTTTTTCCAGGGTTGGCCAAACGATGAGTTTGACCTTGCGGAATATACGTGCTTTGGTTCTCGGTTAGTAGAAGGACTTTATCGCCATTAGTGATTTCAGCGGCGCCCTTAACCACGATCCAATGCTCTGCACGATGGTGATGCATCTGCAGCGACAGACTTGCACCAGGCTTTACTTGGATACGCTTCACTTTAAAACGCTCACCCTCATCCACACTGTCATACCAACCCCAAGGTCTGGAGACTTTGCGATGGAGATTTTTCTCTTCGCGCTTTTGCGCTTCTAACTGGCCAACAATATTTTTGACGTCTTGACTATTTTTTCTGTCAGCCACTAAGACTGCATCTGCAGTCTCCACAATGATCAAGTTCTCAACTCCCACAGCACTCACCAAACGACTGCTCGCGTGAATAAGCGAGCCCTTAGAATTAGTCAGTAATGTATCGCCACTGGTCACGTTACCCGCTTGATCTTGTTTGCCTACTTGCCACACGGCATCCCATGCTCCTAAGTCATTCCAGCCCGCATCGAGCTCGACCATCTTTATTGGGAACTTTGATCCTGGACACTTTTCAATCACTGCATAGTCAATAGACTTACTCGGAATAGTCTTAAAGATCTCCTTATCTGGACGGACGAAAGTCGCATCGCCTGAATGATCTACTGATTTAGCGACCCAAGCTGTTTCTGTGGCACCAAAAATATCAGGGCGAAATTCTTTTAGGGCGGCCAACCAAACACTGGCTTTAAGCACAAACATCCCGCCATTCCAAAAATAACCACCCTCTTCTAAATATTGCTTTGCAGTCGTTTCATTGGGTTTTTCGACAAAGCGCTCCACTACAAATGAGTCGCCTTGCTTGTGGCCTACCTCATCATTGGCTTTGATATAGCCGTAACCGGTTTCTGGTGTGGATGGCGTAATACCCAAAATTGCGATGGCGCCTTCTTTAGCAATTTCAATACTCTTGATTAAAGCTTTGGTAAACGCGGTGGGATTAGTCACCGTTTGATCTGCTGGAGTCACCACAAGAATAGGATCGTTGCCCTTATCTTGCGCATAGAATGCAGCTAGCGTTAATGCTGGCGCAGTGTTTCTGCCGCTAGGCTCGAGTAGCAAAGTAGCCGCGAAGTGATTAGATGCACTTTTAATTTCACGCAACTGATCTAAAGCCAAGAAGCGATGTTCTTCGTTTGTGACAATTAAAGTGCTATCCAGCTTGATATCTGTATTAGCAATGGCATGAATGCGCTCAATGGCCTGCTGGAAGAGACTCTTCTTTGAGTCATCCCCAGAGAGTACTAAAAACTGCTTCGGAAAGCCACTTCTGGATAATGGCCAAAGACGAGTGCCAGAACCGCCGCAAAGGATGACCGGAAAGACCTGGTTGGAACTCATGTGTAATTTATAAATCAATGATTAAGACTTATGAAGCATGAAGCCCGCTAATGCCCGGTACCGTGCTTCATAACGGGCATTCACAATGCACCGATCCCGGGCGCTCATTTGCTCGGGCAGCGACCGCGGGCAGGATGCTAGGTTCGGCTCGTCCTTGTAGGCAAGCTGCGGCACTGCATGGCGACTGACCGCCTCAGGACTGACTGCCTTAGGACTTAATGCTACGCAACTCACCGGCTTACTCACGCCCAACCCCTCCTGGTCAACTGGCACCGCGCTAGCCCGGTGCCCTCTTCATATGATTTGCTGCCCACCGCCGGCGCCCTGTACTGCAGCGCACCATTTGTTCTAATAATTATAAGGGCAGTGGGCGCAAGCACCACGTTTTGCCGCCATGATGCCGCTCGCATTTGCCCTGGCTGCTAATTAGGCGCGGCCCCTTTGTCCCGGCGTGCCCTCCTTAGCAGGGCACGCCCCAGCAGCCACATCAGCGCAAGCCCAAGGCCGAGCGCGGTGCCTGCGGCGGTAGACTTGACCATGCCGCGCTTCTTGGCGGTCGGGGCCGTGTTGGCCTGGAGCCCGTTGCTAAAGCGGTCCTTGATGATCAGGACCCGTGCGCGCAGCAGGTCTAAGGGGAGCCGGGCCTTGAGGTCGGCGGGTGGCAGGCTTTGGCGGATGCCCCGCTCGAGCTCGAGGAGGTAGCCTGCCAGCTGCACGCCGTCAAACTGGGTCCGGGACCGGGGGATGGCCTCCTGCAAGAAGCGCTTGGTGATCTCGATCTGGGTAAGCCGGTCGCCCAGGCGCGAGAGGAGCTCGCGCTTTTGGTGGATTTCGGTGTTCACTGCGATGATCTGGGTGCCGATTGGGAGGTACTTGGCGCCGGAGTCCTTGGGGTCGACCACCTGCCCGGCCTGCTTTTGGTCAGCGGGGAAGCGCTTGAGCAACCCCTCCAGGCTGACTGCGCGGGCCTGGAGGTAGGCCAGCTCAATTTGGGTGGCGCTGATCTGGCGATCTATCTCGGCCCGGGTCGCGATGGCCTCACTCTCGTAGCCGTTGAGGACGTTGCGTAGCTGCAGGTAGGCCCCGCCAGAGAGCATAAAGTGGGCCGCCTGGCGCACATTCTGCAGGGCAGCCTCCCGCGACTGGGCTGCCGCGCCCATGGTGATGCTCAGGATGCTGGTGCTGGCGCCATCGAGCTCCTTACCAATTGCCGCCAGGTCCTTCATGTCGGCCTTACTCAGGGCGTAGGTCGGCTGGGCATTTTTTTGCCACCAGGCCGGCTCGCTCATCTGGCGGTAGAGGGCCTCGCTACCCTCGGGGGCCTTGCCCTCCTGGACGATCTGGTCGGCTAGGTTGGGCAGACTTTGTGCGATGGCACGCCACGAGACCAGGTCAAGGCCGCCCTCGCCCCTGGTGGCGTCCACCTTGTTGCTATTGAGCAGGGTGAGCTCGGCCTGGTAGCTCCC
Organism: Polynucleobacter sp. 35-46-11; assembly: GCF_002281105.1. Classification (NCBI taxonomy): domain Bacteria; kingdom Pseudomonadati; phylum Pseudomonadota; class Betaproteobacteria; order Burkholderiales; family Burkholderiaceae; genus Polynucleobacter; species Polynucleobacter sp. 35-46-11. The sequence goes on along the minus strand of NZ_NCFJ01000019.1, from coordinate 14,470 downwards.
CAAAAATTGCCACCCCAGGAAGCCTACTACGCCGCCTAGCAGTGCCGCCAAGAGGAGCTGGCGGTAGTGGGCGGCCACAAAGTCGACGATATCGCCGATCGATAGCTCGGCCTCTTCCCCTGAAGGCCCGGGGGCTCGGGCTGCCGGCAGAGGATTTGCCGGGGGGTTAGCCCTCGTTTGTGGTGATGGCTCGCTCACACAAGACCCTAATAAAATATGTTTATAAATTCTATTAATAATAAACATAATTAATGACAGGCGTGTGAATTTTTGCCCTTAGGGTGTAGACCCCTTGCCCGGGTCAGAAAAAAGTAATACATCCATCACGGGCTTGCTGGGCCGGTATGTCCGTGCCCGGCCTTGCTGGGTACGCCCATCAGGGGCGCGGGCGTGTGCGCTCAGGCTGTTGGTGGGGGCACGGAATGCGGGCCAAGTTACTGCGCCTGGCCAGCTGCGCCAAGTTGTCCAGCCCGCCTAGGTGGCGCGGGTCCCTGTGCGGCGCACGGTCGCCCACGCCCGGGAGCCTAGCAGGAGGAGCAGTGCCAAGAATAGGGCGGCGATAAGGCCGGTGGCGGCGCTCTTGAGCATGCCTGATTTCTGGGCGCTCGGGGCGGTGTTTGGCTCCAGGCCCTTGGTAAAGCGAGACTCGATAGTCAGCAGCTGGGAGCGCAGGGCGTCTAAGGACTGGCGGGCCTTTGCGTCATCGGCCTTGAGCTGCGTGCGCAACTTGGCCTCCACCCCCAGGAGGGCCTTGGCCAGGGTGATGCCGTCCAAGTTTTGCTCAACTAGGGGGAGCGCCTGCTCCAGGAAGGACTTCATGAGGGCAATTTGCGCCAGGCGGTCAGCAAAGCGCGTGAGGTTTTCATTAGCGAGGTTGATGTCCGTGTTGACTGCGATGAGCTGGGTGCTCAGCGGAAGAAACTTGGCGCTCGATTCCTTGGGATCAATGATCTGTTGGGTGGTGCCGGTCGACCCCGGGAAGCGCTTGAGTAATTGCTCCAGGCTCTTGGCTCTGTCGTGCAGGTAACCCAATTCGATTTGGGCGTCGGTGATCTTGCTCTGGATGTCAGCAGCCGTACCAATAGTCTCGCTCTCAAGACCATTAATCAGGGACTTGATCTGCAGGTAGGCGCCCCCTTTTAATAAAAATTGGGTTGCGGCACGGACATTATCTAGCGCCTGCTCACGGGTGCCCCCCGCAGCCTTTACGGTCAAGGAAAGGATCGTTGTGCTCGCGCCGTCCAGGCTTTTACCTATGGCGGCAAAGTCCTTGGTGTCTGCCTTGGTAATGGCAAAGTTGGGGGTCACATTTTTTTGCCACCACAGGGCATCGCTCATTGCCCGATATAGGCCGGCCTTATCCTGGGGCGCCTTTCCTTCCTCGATAAACTGATCGGCCAGGTTGGGCAAGCTTTTTTGAATCGTGCGCCAGGAGACTAGATCAAGGGCATAGCTGCTTGGGGTCTCGGCCGAGGCGCTGGAGGTCGTGTTGTTGTGGATCACCCACTCCGCCTGGTAGCCCACCAGGAAGTACCAGCCGCCTAGGCCCAGCAACAAGCCAACGCTAGCTGCGAGGAGCAACTTTAGGTAGGACTGCTCCAGAAAGGTGACGATATCTAACAGGGAGATTTGAGATTCGGTGTCACCATCAATCGCTTGCATTTGCCAATTATCCCGACCATCTTGTGAAGTCACGCGCCACCTTTTTGAATTGAGTCACCAAGTTGACGACATCTAAAGCCCAAATTATTGCATTATTCTAGCCACATTAATTAGACCTTCATGAGTTCCAATACATCTTACCCCCCAACTAATGATCGACACCAAGAACCACCAAAATTATGTTGCTCGACTAATGGGCTTGGTCGCCTGTGGGTTGCTATCGATTTGGGCACTTCCCGAAACTATCGCATTTCGTCATGTACTACTAGGGCTGGGATTTTTTCTAGGGCTCTTTTTTTTATGGCTTGACTCAATACATTTGCGTACGAACCATTCTTGGCCAATTTGGATGTTACTTGGTCTTTATGGATGGCTAATCCTTCACCTAATTATCTTTTCAGTGCAGCCCACCATTCAATATCATGAGCTTGTAAGTATATGGGCGAGGGCCCTGTTATCTCTCCCCCTCGGGTTGGCATTAGGTATTTTTTTATCAACTACGAACAACTCAAATACAAAATTTTTACATGTCGAAGTTAGTGCTTTATTGCTTTTAGGATTCTCATCCACATTTGTAATTTTTATGGGTGGCTATGTCTATAGATCCTACTTAGCTCAAGAGTGGCTACCAATGCAGGCAGCGGCATGGTGGAGCCTTCCGTATCGCGAGAAACCCCCTTTTGTTGTTGCTACTGCGCTTACCCTACCACTTTGCTGTGTTTTGCTATTGAGAGTTTTTCAGGGTGTAGAGCGCGCTTGGTGGGCAGCGATTGCCCTGACCGCTACTGGCCTATGCGTAGCTAGCAATTACCTTACTAATACTAAGAACGGAATGGCAATAGTTGCGGTTACTATCGGCGCATTTGCCGCCTTTAGTGCCATACATCTTATTGTTAAATTGGCCAAAAAATCATTAACCAAGACCCTAGTCTCCTTGACGCTGATCGCATCTTTACTTATTGGGGTTACTTGGGGCGTCAAACTGCATCTAGAGAAAAATCCAGCATGGTCGCAGCTGATTGCAAATGCAAAGGTGGGTTTTGATATTAACCACCAGCAATACTGGAAAAATCGCAATATTTATGCAACGCATCCCATCAACGATAATGGGATCCCGGTTGACATCAGCACTTATGAGCGAACTGCTTGGTTTACTGCTGGTTTAAGGCTTCTGGAAGATAGGCCCCAAGGATTTGGTCTGGTTCATCACTCTTTTGGCTGGATGGCACTTGAAAAATGGTCAGACTTTTATCAGCCAATTGGAACGTTGCGTGGCATGACTCATAGCGGTTGGATGGACCTTGCTCTGGGCATTGGAATTCCCGGCCTTCTTCTTATTCTCATTCCGCTGGCGGCGTCTTGGTATCGATCTTTATGCATGGAGAGTCTTTGGGGCGCCTACACCAGCTGGGCCATACCAATTTTTACCCTCACCTACCTCACCACAGAAGTCACTGGAGCACATCATTTTATTGAGCTGTTGATTTTCATGACGGCTTTTTTTATCGGCATCACCATAAATGCTTCACCAAATTTATCAAGGAAGTTGGGGCAGCGGCCCGGTTCTAGCTGCCCGCAATTCATAAATCCGAAATGAATTAATGTCAAGAAAACCATATTCCATTTTCGCAATTATCAGAGCACTGGTTACCTCAAAGCACCGATATCGCTTGCGGGATTTGCCAAGATTTTTTTCGGAGGCAAGGGAATATATCCGTCTTGGCGGGAAAATTGATGGAGTCTTCCCAATTGTGTTTGAGCGCACTGCAACCGCAGGCTCTGCAACGGGGCACTACTTTCACCAAGATCTGCTAGTGGCGAACTTTATTCATAGGACAAGGCCCAATAAACATCTTGACGTTGGATCTCGTATCGACGGCTTTGTTGCTCATGTGGCTTCTTTTATGTCAATTGATGTTTTAGATGTCAGGCAGCTTCCATGCACGGGACACAGCAATATTAAATTTGTACAAGCAGATCTGATGAAGCCAATCGATCCTGAGTGGATGGATAAATATGACTCTATATCATGTCTTCATGCAATCGAACACTTTGGATTAGGACGCTACGGAGATGCATTGGATCCCGAAGGCTACATCAAGGGATTTCAGAACCTACTTCGTCTTTTAAAACGTGGTGGCAGGCTCTACATCAGTATTCCTATCGCCTCAGAAAATGCAGTGGAATTTAATGCTCACAGAAAGTTCCATCCGCTGGATATACTTGGCTGGCCAACAAATGGTCACCACATCAATCTCACTCGCTTTGATTATGTTGACGATGCCGGAAATCTACACCAGAATGCGTCCCTACTAAACGAGTCACTGAAATTTCAATATGGTTGCGGCATCTATACTTTTGAAAAGTCACCAAACCCAATCAACCTTGTTTCATTAAACAATGGCCCAGACTCTGCCGCGGGGCTGGAGGGACCAAAAATCTCTTTCCTAATGGACCCAGATAATGCAGAAGGGGCGGGCAGCTTTTATCAAAGACCGTTTATTGCAATGCTGGTAGCAAAACAATTGCGACTCCCCTTTCTTAACGCAAGCAATCGACACTCTGCAGTTCACTACAAGGAAGATAGCTTCCAGGAAATTAATCGAGATTGGGAAGGCATTTTTGGATTTTTAGGAGAAGTTGCAGAGCTTGAACAACCATGCCCCTACCTTGATCTTCACATGCCAGCTATTGCTGGGCAAACCTACCATCTACCATTTGATACTGCATATGAGTTCCTGAATTCGATGTCGGCCCACGAACGCGAACCGCTCCTAGAGTCCGCTAGAGAATCCTTTAGGGAAAATCTCAAAACGAAATGTCCCCACCTTATTCCGACCCCACAGGATGGAACAATTATTGCCTTGCATCTAAGGGATCGAAGCGCTGGAGATCCATTACCTACTCGCAGACTTTTGCCATGGCAGATGTTCAGTGTTGACTATGGATTGCCCGATAACAACCCTGGATACTACTCAAGGCTCTATGCTAATGCGGTGAATTCCATAGTCATCGAGCACAATATTCAAAAGCCTATCTTGCAAATACACAGCACGGGAAAAGCAAGCTCATTTAAGCAACTTATCTCGCTGCTTAATCCAGGTATAGAGGTGCAATTACTCCTGAATGATCATCCACCAAAGTCATTCATAGCAATGATTTACGCCGATATTTTAATTGCTTCACATAGTTCCTTTAGCTGGCTCCCAATGCTATTAAATGACGGACCTAAATATATTCGCAAGAACTTTAGGCATTTTTTACCTGCCAATACCCAGATACTTGAGGAAGTCTTACTTAAAGATAAGAGCATTCCAGAACAAATGTTAATTAAGCTTAATATGAGAATTCGATATTGGCTTTTTAAACGGTTTAATCTAGTGAGATACCAAGATTAAACAGCCATTAAGGTATCTCCATTATTTTTTGTACATACCCCCCTCAAACAACAATTTGACTAAGCTTGGACCCTCAAACCTATGAATGATTTATTACTTCGCAGTGGAATCGAATTAGATGAGCAAGGATTTATCAAAGTCCCAGCTTGGGTTAAGCGCGTTAAGATTGACGTTGGACTATCTGATGGCGCGCCGCAATCCGCCAAATGGCTGGAGCAGGAGCCAGACGATCTTCTGATCTTTGGATTTGAGCCAAATCATCACAACACCAAAGCAATTCGCATGCGTGACTCCAATTGGTCTGTAACTATTCATCCAAAGCACTTGGGTACACGCTTTCACCTCATTGAATGCGCTCTGTCGGATGTCACTGAAAAAACTATCACGCCGTTTTACTACACGGCTAATGACCCAGGGTGTAGCAGCCTCCTTCAACCAAAAGAATTTCCAGTAGCTGAGGTTGTAAATGTAGAAACTTGGTCGCTAAATCACTTCTTTCGTCATTTCCCATTCCACCAAATCCCTTATATCGACTTTATTAAGACGGATTGCCAAGGAGCGGACCTACAAGTCATTAAGGGCTGTGACCAATTTCTAAATAAAGTGGCCATCTTTACCTGCGAAGCAGACGAAACCCGCTACCTGAAATCACACAACACACTTGATGCATTGGCAGCCGTCTTCGCAGCCCACGACTTTATTGAATATAAGCCCTATATGAGGAATCTATCTAAAATCTTTGGGCCTCGCCTCAAATATATCAATACTGAAGATCCGACTTTCATTAATCGCAAACTCAGAAAACAGATCGCAAGCAATAAAATTCGTGCATTCCAAGAGGGTTAGTGTATGTACGCGACTGACTTATTTGATCAACCCTTTTTAGTAGTTGGCCTTGTACGAAATGGTGAGAAAACGATCGATAAAGAGATAAGGCATCTTGCGAAAGTATTTCAGAATTTCTCCTGCTTGTCCTGGTTTGTAGTTGAATCAGATAGCAGCGATCAAACATTATATAAATTGAATGGCCTTACTAAAGACATTCCCAACTTTCGTTTTAAGAGCGCTGGAGTTTTAGTTAATACCATGCCAAGTCGTCTAGTTAGGTTGGCACATTGCCGCAACCTATACCTTGATGAACTGCGTACCAACCTCCTGTATAAGGATATTAAGTACCTTGTTGTTGCAGACTTGGATAACATGAATCCCTTATTAACAGAGCAAGCATTGCTTTCTTGTTGGGATAAAGATGGCTGGGGGGGTTGTTGCGCTAACCAACGAGGTCCTTACTATGACCTAGGCGCACTTCGACATCCCGACTGGATGCCCAATGATTGCTGGAGGCATTATCAATTTTTGCTCCAACAAGGAAAGTCCGAAGAGGAGGCAATGGATGCAGCAGTGCATGCAAACATGGTAACCATTAGTGAAGATTCTGAGTGGATAGAGGTGGATTCAGCATTTGGTGGAATTGCCATTTACCCCACCAAAGCGCTTGGCGATGCTCGATATAAAGGCTACGATGCCCAGGGGAGGGATGCCGTTGATCATATCGGCTTTCATGAAGGCATCAGGGCCAATGGTTACAAGATATTTATTAACCCTAAACTCATCAATACTAGCTTTAATGAGCACACGCGCGATTTACTAGAATCGAGGCAGTTGAGAAAACAAATAAAAACTTTTTTTAAACTATGCAATCCAAAAAAATTAATGCCTTTTTTGCTTGCAAAGACAAAAAGAATCAAAGAACAAAAGATATTTCTACGCTAAGTGATGACTACAAAAAATCAAACATCCCCTAACTTATGCCGACTATGCTCCGGGAATCTTTCTCCCCAATTTAAATTAGCAGTATTGGGTAAGCATCAGATTCAATATTATTTATGCGAACAATGCCACTCACTACAAACTGAACCTGCTTACTGGTTAGCTGAAGCTTACAGCAAAAATCTATCGAACCTTGACACTGGGGCTGTACAGCGAAATTGGCACAACTTTTATGTGATCTATATTTTGTGCCACATTTTTAAATTATATAATCTGCTAAATCTCGGTGGTGGTGACTGTCTTCTATGCCTCTCATTACGAGACTATGAAATTAACTGCTACGTACAGGACGAATACGCCTCTCCAACATATTCCCAAGGATTTACAGAGCCTGATTTTGAAAGTCCAGACCTGGTTCTAGCGTTTGAAGTGTGGGAGCACCTACCAAATCCATCGCCTGATCTGAATAAGTTTTTTTATAAAAGTCCAAAGATGCTGTTAGTTACCACTGCTATTTATACAGATCAGGGGTCAGACTGGTGGTATCTCACCCCTGAGAGTGGTCAGCACATCTTCTTCTATAGCCATAAGGCACTAGAGAGTATCGCCCTTCAAAGGGGTTATGAACTTAATATCATTGAAAACTTTATTCTATTCATTAGAAAAGATTGTGTATCACCCTTCAAGCTGTCCATCTTCAAAAGAAGTTTGCGCGGAAAACTCAATCGTTATTTGAAATATAAAATTATGCGCAAGCCAGCAACGGGGGTTTGGAAAGACTATCTACAACAAAAGGCTCTAGAAAAATCTGATCCTAAGTCGCCTTAAATAGATAATTGGGCGCTCCAGTCTTTGCCACTTGACAATTCATCAGCTCTTGAATTTCTTCTGGAGTGACCTTTCTTAAGTCGCCTAAGCTTCGTAACAAGCGTCCCAAAACAGCTGGAATGTACTTAACAAATGGGAGTTCACCGAAAACCCTTGGGGTTGATGTTGATGCGAGGTAATCTCAATGATCCACAAGGGCCTGGGACTACGATTGATGAAAGTAAAAGCGCCTTCTAACATCATTTTCTCGGCGCCTTCAATATCAATAATGAAAAGGATTCTCTCATTACCAACTTGACCAGCAAGAACCTTATCTAAGGTTAAAATCGGCACTAAGGTCATATCATCTAGTGGATTTTAAGCCCAACCTTCACAATCAATGATAACCCAGTGCCGCCTCCATAAATCTCTAAAACTCCAACATCATTACTGAGAGCAATTGGACAGATCTGCGCACGTGGTTGCCATCCGTTAACCTTAATATTGTGCAGTAAAGAGTGTAGATTTTCCGGAATGGGCTCGAAAGCAATAACCGACTTGCCAGCACGGAGAGCTAAGCAACTGAAATACCCAATGTTGGCACCTACATTAATTAGAACGTCAACCTCCTTAACCAACTCACATACCAGATGTGTTTCCAGTGGCTCTAACTCTCCACGCTCCACAGTGGACTTCTATTGAAGCGGAGTCCTAGCTTACAGAGTTTTGGAGATTACAAAAATCCAGGATTACTACGTAAATAGCGGCAATACTTTTAGGCCCGACCCAGCGCAGGGTCATGGCGAAAAATTGGTGCCAAGACGTGATGAATCCATTTTTTTGACATTACGCAGACTTAATCATTGGAATGTTGGTTAATCAACAGAGCAAAATCAGCATAGGCTTGCCTCAATCCAGTCTCCAATCCCACCAAAGGAGTCCATCCCAGACCGTTCAATTTAGATGAATCCATCCACTTGCGTGGAGTACCGTCAGGCTTGCTGGCATCAAAAGCGATATTTCCTTGATAGCCAACAGCGTTACCAACCGCTTTTGCTAAATCTGCAATCGTGACATCACTGCCAAAGCCTACATTAATGTGACTTTGCATAGGTTCGGTATGCTGATCATAGATAGCCTTATCTAAATCCATCACAAAGACTGATGCTGCCGCCATGTCATCAACATAGAGAAATTCTCTCCTGGGAGCTCCGGTTCCCCAGATCACGACCTCAGGTAAATTATTTACCTTTGCCTCATGAAACCTTCTAATGAGCGCTGGAATAACATGGCTGTTTTCTGGATGGTAGTTGTCGCCGGGGCCATATAGATTGGTTGGCATCACTGAGCGGTAGTCCACTCCATGGGATTGGCCGTACTGTCGGTTATAGCTTTCACACATTTTAATACCGGCAATCTTGGCAATCGCATATGGCTCATTGGTTGGCTCAAGCTTTCCTGTTAAGAGCGCATCCTCACTCATCGGCTGAGGAGCCAACTTAGGATAGATGCAGCTTGAACCTAAAAATAATAATTTTTTTACACCACTACTAAACGCTTGATGGATGACATTATTTTGCACCATCAGATTGTCATAAATAAATTCAGCTGGATAGGTATTGTTCGCATAAATGCCCCCCACCCTGGCTGCAGCTAAATAGACTTGATCAGGCTTTTCTTGCTCGAAAAAAGCTTTGACTGCCGCTTGATCTGTGAGATCCATCTCCGCATGGGTTCGAGTAACAATATTCGTGTAACCCCTAGCCTGAAGATTGCGTACGATTGCAGAGCCAACCATACCGCGGTGTCCGGCTACATAAATCTTTTGATCTAAATCTTTACTCACGCTGTTAATTCTCTTTACCCACTGATACAGAGTAACCATGCTTTTCCAATAAAGCATGCTGCTTCGCCTTCTCAAGATCACTAGCTACCATCTCAACAATCATTTCATCTAGAGTGATCTCTGGAACCCAGCCTAGTTTTTCTTTTGCCTTAGTTGGATCGCCTAAAAGGGTTTCGACTTCAGTTGGGCGGTAATAGCGTGGATCGATTTGAACAATGACATCCCCCACTTTTAGTGCTGGGGCTTTATCGCCTTCTATTGATGCCACGGTGGCTTTTTCATTTTCAGCAGTTCCCTCAAATTTGAGAGTGATGCCAAGCTGTTTAGCGCTGCGAATAATAAATTCACGAACAGTGAACTGGACACCGGTGGCAATGACAAAATCTTCGGGTTTGTCTTGTTGGAGCATGAGCCACTGCATGCGTACGTAGTCTTTCGCATGACCCCAGTCGCGCAGTGCATCGATATTACCCATGAATAAACACTTCTCAAGACCTTGAGCAATATTGGCTAGGCCTCTGGTGACTTTTCTGGTGACAAAAGTTTCGCCGCGGCGCTTAGACTCGTGATTAAAGAGGATGCCGTTACAGGCATAGATGCCATAAGCTTCGCGGTAATTGACCGTGATCCAGTAGGCATACATCTTGGCTACTGCATATGGACTTCTTGGATAAAAAGGCGTTGTCTCTTTTTGCGGGATTTCTTGTACTAGGCCATAGAGCTCAGAAGTCGAAGCCTGGTAGAAGCGTGTCTTTTTCTCTAGACCCAAAATACGAATCGCCTCCAACATGCGCAATGGACCCATTGCATCAACATCAGCGGTGTACTCGGGAGATTCAAAAGAAACAGCCACATGAGACTGAGCGCCTAAGTTATAAATCTCATCAGGCTGGCACTCTTTAATAATGCGAACCAAGTTACTAGTATCAGTTAAGTCGCCATAGTGGAGAATCAAATCTGGATGGTTAACGTGGGGATCTTGATAAATATGATCAATCCGCTCAGTATTAAAAGAGGAAGCGCGACGCTTGATACCGTGAACGATATAACCTTTTTCTAATAGGAACTCAGCAAGGTAAGACCCATCTTGACCTGTGATACCGGTGATGAGGGCAACTTTTTGATTGTTTTTCATATTTTTTGACTGAATGTGATTTGGCTAACTGACGGTATTGGTAGATTAATTATAAAGATTGGTACATTTTCTTGACGACTTCAATGCCTTTGGTTGAAGCTTCCCAATCGAGTGTCTTTTGCGCCTTACTCGGGTCGGCACGACCAATGGCAAGGTCCGTAGGACGGAACAGGCTAGGATCCTGAATGACATAGTCCATCCAGTTGAGATTTACCTGCTCAAACGCTGTTTTGACAAACTCTTCCAAGGTGATGGTAGTGCCAGTGGCAATCACAAAGTCTTGCGGCTTATCTTGTTGCAACATGAGCCACATCGCTTCAACATACTCTGGTGCCCAGCCCCAGTCTCTTGCGATATCTAAGCGGCCAAGTTTTAATTTTTCCTTGCTACCGTCTGCAATACGCTTGACTGCCCGAATAATTTTCTGAGTTACGAAACGCTCTGGGCGCAAAGGAGATTCATGATTAAACAGAATGCCCGTACAGGCAAATAAACCATATGCATCTCGGTAGTTGTTTACCAACCAATAGGCCGATGTCTTAGCAACCGCATAAGGGCTCATTGGGTAGAACGGCGTTTTTTCATTGGCTGGCTCGCCATGGGTATCACCAAAACACTCACCTGAACCGGCATGATAGATCTTCATTGGCTTGCTATTTTCTTCCATCATGCGGCAGCCCTCAAGAATATTGAGAGTTCCCAAGGTAATACTCTGAATGGTTTCCGCTGGTTGCTCAAAAGATAAACCTACTGAGGATTGCCCAGCTAAGTAATAAATCTCATCAGGATTACTTTTACGAAGTGCAACCAAGACACTCCGAAAATCTTCCGGAACCATAGAGATGTAAGAAATTTGCTCTTTAATGCCAAGCTTTTGAAGATTGGAGAAAGAGGAGCCCTGCACATCTCTGGAAGTGCCAAAAACAGCATAACCTTTTTGTAAAAGTAATTTAGCTAAGTAGCTGCCATCTTGGCCACTTACCCCACAAATTAATGCAATAGGTTTATTGGCAGTCGTGGATTGGTTCATTATCAAATTGTCACCACTCATGACTTAGAGCGCCCATAGTTATCTTCAAAACGCACAATGTCATCCTCGCCCAAGTAGCTACCGGACTGAACCTCAATAATTTCTAGAGGTGTTTTACCAGGATTGGCTAAGCGGTGAGTTTGTCCTTGAGGGATATAAGTACTCTGGTTCTCAGTCAACATAATGACCTTATCGCCGTTGGTAATTTCTGCGGTACCTTTCACCACAATCCAATGCTCAGCGCGGTGATGGTGCATTTGCAAAGAAAGACTGGCACCTGGTTTTACCTGGATACGTTTGACTTTGAAACGTTCACCCTCATCTACGCTGTCATACCAACCCCAGGGCCTAGCAACCTTGCGATGAAGATTCTTTTCTTCACGCTGCCGTTTCTCAAGCTGGTTCACGATGCTTTTCACATCCTGACTATTAGCGCGATCAGCAACCAAGACTGCATCCGCCGTTTCAATAATCACCAAATTATGAATGCCTACCGTACCTACTAAACGACTACTGGCATGCACCAATGAATTACTCGTATTACTCAGCAAGGTGTCGCCACTAGTGACATTTCCAGATGGATCCTTTTTACCAACTTGCCACACAGCATCCCAAGCACCCAAATCATTCCAGCCGGCATTTAACTCAACCATCTTGATGGTGAATGCGCCATGAGATGCGGGGCACTTTTCAATCACAGCATAGTCAATCGATTCACTGGGAATCGATTTAAAGATTTCTTTATCGGGGCGAATAAATTCTGCATCTCCGGTTTGATCGATAGCCCTTGCCACCCATGCAGTTTCAGTAGCACCAAAGATATCGTGGCGAAATTCTTTCAGGGCGGCGAGCCAAGTGCTGGAGCGCAAAACAAACATGCCACTATTCCAGAAGTAATTACCATCCTCAAGATAGGATTGAGCGGTCTGAGCATCAGGCTTCTCTGCAAATTGCTCAACAGTAAATTGACCATGAGCACCCTGAGCACCAGCTTTTTTGATGTAGCCATACCCTATCTCTGGCGCGGTTGGTGTGATACCTAAGATAGCAATTGTTTTATTACTCTCATCGGCTGCGACCACATTGATGCAATCTTGCAAGGCCTTAGTAAATGCCGCGCCATTCTGAATGGTTTGATCGGCTGGCGTAATCACTAAAATTGGATCTGCTGACTCGCTGGCATGTAATGCAGCCAAGCTCAGTGCTGGCGCTGTATTACGCCCCACAGGCTCTAGCAATAAAGTAGCCTGAATACTCGGCATCTCACGTAATTGATCTGTCACCAAGAAGCGATGCTCTTCATTCGTCACAATCAAAGTTTTGCCAAGCTGAATGCCTGAGGAATTATTGCCACTCATCCCAAGGGTATTTAATCGTTCAACTGCCTGCTGAAAAAGGCTTTTAGTTGAATCATCACCCGAAAGCACCAAAAACTGCTTTGGAAAGCCAGAGCGAGATAAAGGCCAAAGGCGCGTTCCAGAGCCTCCGCACAGAATGACTGGAATGACCGGTATTGCTGGATTATCAGAATTTGGGTTGGTCATTGGCAGATAAACAAAGCCTTTATGCTTTTTGTAAATAAAACATGATTTTATAGACTTTATGGGCTGAAACCGAGCTTATTGGGGTTTACACAATTTTTATGAATTTATTAGAATCTCAATAGCGATCACAATAGTGAAAACATCGTTTTTTTATTCGCAAAACTTATAAAAACCACAGGAGCCAGACATGTCTACAAATAACATCCCCAAAATTAACGTTCGCAACTCAGTCAATGAGTGCGCCCAGTCCCTTAAAAAGGAAAATGCAGGTAAATATCACAACTACGGCATCAAAGATTGCATCGCTTCGATCGCAGCAACTAAACGAAACTAAGCTTAAGTTACTGTTTATAAAGAATTAATTTGGTTTATTGGGGTAGGGTTTACCGGTCAGATTACTGTAAACCGCCCCAGCCAGGACCAAAAGCACTGAATCAATCATGACCGGAAAGAATGCGTAGCGGAAGTGCATCACGTGACCCAGTACCACAATCAAAGCAACGGCAGCAGCTGGTGGGTGCAAGCAACGCAAGATAAACATTCCCAAAATAGAAAGACTGGCAGCCAAAGGCAAGGCCAGCAGTGGCTCCTGCACCACATGAATGATCGCAATACCAACCAAAGCAGAAAGAGTATTACCCGCAATAACAGCCCACGGCTGAGCCATGGGGCTGCCAGGTAAAGCAAATACTAGTAAAGCACTTGCACCCAAGGAGGCCATGAGCCACTCATCGACATTACTAAGCTCGCCAAGGAACTTAGCGATAGTGAGCACTAACATAAGACCAATAAAAGCACCCGCTACAGACCGAATTCTCTCAATCCAGGGCACTTGAGGCTGATCACCCCCAAGGTAAAAGGAGTAGCGCTTCAGTAGATTCTTGTAGTTATGTTTCATGTTTTTTCTTTAGGGTGCAACCATAGACCTGCCATCAATTGAAGCAAATTCACCCGACTAATAAAAAAGGCTGCCGGAGCAGCCTTTAAAACATATTAATTCAAAGACCGTATTAAGCCTTCTTAGCGTATGCAGAGCACCAGCCTGGGCCAGCAACTTGCTTAGCACCAAACAGTGAGCAACCGCCAGCAGCAGAACCCACTTTACCTTGATACAAAGCACAGTTGTCGCACTTTTGGCCAGCAGCGTACTTAGGATACTTTGCTTTATCAACTTTAGAGGCATCAGCCTTGTAACCCAAAGCAGCAGCTTGTGGATCAGTTTCAGCAACCATTGCTTGAGCTTGAACTTTACCGTTCAAAGCCAATGTGCAAGCACCA